>JAFWXS010000147.1 GCA_017517925.1 Bacteroidaceae bacterium
CACAAAATTTAAAAATAAGGTCGAGAAACTACCAATATAATCATGAACGAAAAAGCATCTTTCATGGTATTCTCGGGAACAAACTCGAGATACCTTGCCGAGAAAATCTGTGCCAGCCTCGGATGCAAATTGGGCAATCTGAACATCATGCACTTTGCCGATGGCGAGTTTGCCGTGTCGTACGAAGAGTCTATCCGTGGCCGCGACGTATTCCTTGTACAATCTACATTCCCTAATTCTGACAACCTGATGGAGCTGTTGCTGATGATTGATGCCGCCAAGCGCGCATCAGCCAGAAGCATCGTGGCCGTTATCCCCTACTTCGGTTGGGCCCGTCAGGACAGGAAGGACAAGCCACGTGTGTCTATCGGTGCCAAGCTGATAGCAGACATGTTGAGCGTTGCCGGTATCGACCGCCTTATCACCATGGACCTCCATGCTGACCAGATACAAGGTTTCTTCGACATTCCCGTGGATCACTTGTATGCCAGTGCAGTATTCGTTCCCTATATTGAATCATTGAAACTCGACAACTTGGTGATTGCTGCTCCTGATGTGGGTGGTTCAAAGCGTGCCAGCTCATACGCCAAGTACTTCAACGTGCCTCTCGTACTCTGCAACAAGCAACGTCTGAAGGCCAACGAAGTGGCATCCATGCAAATCATTGGCGACGTGAAGGGCAAGAATGTAGTTATCCTGGACGACATGGTGGATACTGCAGGTACCATCACCAAGGCTGCCGACATCATGATGGAGGCCGGAGCAGCCAGTGTGCGTGCCATTGCATCGCATTGCGTGATGTCAGGCCCTGCCAGCGACCGCGTACAGGCTTCTGCCCTTGAGGAGATGGTGTTCACCGACAGTATTCCTTACTCTAACCGTAGTCCGAAAGTGAAACAGATCAGCATTGCCGACCTCTTTGCAGAGACCATCCGCCGCGTAGAGGAGAACGAGAGCATCAGTTCGCAATACTTGATTTAATAAGAATATAATACTTTTTTAATTTTCATAACGAAGAGGCAATGCCTGTTGTAGCAACGGCGTTGCCTCTTTTTATCAGATAACAAATTCATCTAATTACAATACACATGAAAAAAACAATCATTACCCTTTGTGCCGTCTCCATGAGTATTGGTGGCATGGCACAAATCCCTGTCTATCAGGACGAGACAAAGCCTATTGAAGAGCGAGTGAAGGATGCCCTTGGGCGCATGACACTGGAAGAGAAGGTGGCTATGTGCCATGCACAGAGCAAGTTCAGCAGCCCCGGTGTACCCCGCTTGGGAATACCTGAGTTGTGGATGAGCGACGGCCCTCACGGAGTGCGTGAAGAGATTCAGTGGAGTTCGTGGAGCAACGCCGGATGGACGAACGACTCGTGCACGGCCTTCCCTGCACTGACTTGCTTGGCTGCTACGTGGAATCCCGAGATGGCGGCGCTCTACGGCAAGAATGTCGGTGAGGAGGCACGTTTCCGCGAGAAGGACATCCTCCTCGGCCCCGGAGCCAACATCTACCGCACACCGTTGAACGGACGTAACTTCGAGTATATGGGCGAGGACCCCTACTTGACAAGCGAGATGATAGTGCCCTACGTGCAGGAGTTGCAGAAGAATGGTGTGGCTGCCTGCGTGAAGCACTATGCGCTCAACAATCAGGAGAAGCAGCGTTGGAATGTGGATGTCATCGTGAGCGAACGTGCCATGTACGAGATATACCTGCCGGGCTTCAAGGCTGCAGTGCAGGAGGGTGGCGCATGGAGCATCATGGGTGCCTACAACAAGATTCTTGGTACACATGCCTGCCACAACGACCTGACATTGAACAAGATATTGAAAGACGAATGGGGCTTCGACGGTGTGGTAGTCAGCGACTGGGGAGGTACACACGACACCTACGAGGCTGCTGTGAACGGACTCGACATCGAGATGGGTACCGACAACCGACCCGACAAGAGACGTACACGCGTCTTCAAGGCAGAGGACTGCTACTTGGGCAACGATTTCCTCAACCTCATCCGCGAAGGTAAGGTGAGCGAGAGCGTGGTGGATGACAAGGCAAGCCGCATCCTGCGACTCATCTTCCGCACGGCCATGAACACCAAGAAACCCTTCGGAAACATGGACTATGCCGCGCACTCCAAGGCGGCTCGCACGATTGGTGGCGAGGGTATCGTGCTCCTTCAGAACAATGCCCCCAAGAAGGGTGAAAAGGCGCTGCTCCCCATCGACGCGGCACGCTACGGCAAGATATTGGTGGTGGGCGACAATGCCACACGCAAGCTCTGCATGGGCGGAGGCTCGTCGGAGTTGAAGGTGCAGCACGAGACCTCGGTACTCGATGCCATGCAAGCCAAATATGGCGACAAGATTACATACGCCAAGGGTTATGAGGCCGGACGCACCATGTACGGCAGTGTGGAGGAGGTGAAGCCGGGCATCGTGGATTCGCTCCGCAAGGCTGCGGTGGCTGCTGCCTGTGAGGCCGACCTCGTGGTGTTCGTGGGCGGACTGAACAAGAACCGCTTTCAGGATTGCGAGGATGGCGACCGCTTGACCTACGACCTCCCCTTCGGTCAGAACGAGTTGCTCGACGAGATGCTGGCCGTGAATCCCCGCGTGGTGACGGTGCTGGTAAGCGGCAATGCCGTGCGCATCCCCTTCCCCGAGCGTATGCCCGCCATCCTGCAGAGCTGGTACATCGGCTCTGAGCTGGGTCCCACGGTGGTTGACGTGCTGTGTGGCGACGTGAACCCGAGCGGCAAGCTCCCCTTCTCCTTCCCCGCGAAGCTGGAGGACTGCGGTGCACATGCCTTCGGCGAGATAGGCTATCCGGGCGACGGCGTGAAGGTGGAGTACAAGGAGGACATCCTCGTGGGCTACCGTTGGCACGATACGAAGAAGATTCCCGCACGCTACCCCTTCGGACACGGATTAAGCTATACAACTTTCAGCTACGGCAAGCCCGCCCTTTCGGCCAAGACCATTGCGGCTGACGGTACACTCTCGCTCACCATCGACGTGACCAACACAGGCACCCGCGCCGGCAAGGAGGTGGTGCAGCTCTACATTGGCGACGACAAGGCCACCGTGCTCCGCCCCGTGAAGGAGCTGAAGGGATTCCAGAAGATAGCCCTCGCCCCCGGCGAGACCCGTCAGGTGACCTTCACCATCACCCCCGACATGCTGAAGTACTGGAGCGAGGCCGCCCACGCATGGGAGGCCGAGGCCGGACGCTTTACCGCCTACATCGGCAGTTCGTCAACGGACATCCGCGGGAAGGTGCGCTTTGAGTTGGAGTAAAAGAGAAAGAACAGACCTACCCCCGCCCCCTCCCTGTATGGAGGGGAGAAGAATACCACCGACGGTCTCATGTAGGGACACGGCATGCCGTGTCCGCCTGTGAATAATTTCTGTAAACACATCGGACACGGCGTGCCGTGTCCCTACAAGGTGGATACTACGCTCCTTATATCGAACTCACATTAATATAAAAATTGATTGATTATTAAATAAATACTAAGATCAAACTTCCCATCTTTCCCTTCCCATTGATGCGGGCTCAAATGACGTCGGGGATGTCACGTATGGTGACGTCGGGGATGTCATGTATGGTGACGTCGGGGATGTCATGTATGGTGACGTCGGGGATGTCATGTATGGTGACGTCGGGGATGTCATGTGTAATGACGTCGGGGATGTCATGCGCGGTGACATCGGGGATGTCATTTCCTCTCTCTCCGCGATGCCTTTTCGGGCTTCCTGTTTGAGGAATTTTCCGCAATCTCTTCGGGTAGGTTCCGGGTGGTTTGGTATGCCGTGCTACGGATTTCCGCTCCTTTCGACGGACTTGGCGGCGGGGTTCGACAATCGGGTTTATTCCCTCATGAGCCTCCCCCTTTCGGGGGATTGAGGAGAGCCTTGCCCTCGCACGTACATTCTGTTATTGCTTACTTGCTTGCTGGGGGTTATTTTAATGGGGTTTCTTGTTTCAATTCGCCTGCAAATATTACGGTAATGGACGAGACGCCCATACAAAAAAGGTAGAAAATCTGTGTCCCGACGTATAATTTTGTCAAAGGAATGCGAATCTTTCTATTTTTTTGTTACCTTTGCGGCTCATTTAACAAGAAAAAGACATGAAGACTGTCATTCTACAAAGAGATATTGTATGGGCCAATCCTAAGGAGAACTGCCTGCGTGCCGAGGAAGCTATTACCCAAAACGCGGGAGCTGACCTGTACGTGCTCCCCGAGATGTTCAGCACCGGCTTTTGCACCCAACCCGAGGGTATTGCCGAACGCGACGGCTACACGCTGGAATGGATGAAGCAACAGGCCGCCAAGCATCAGGCCGCCATTGCCGGCAGTGTGGCCACCGAGGTGGACGGACGGTTCTACAACCGCTTCTACTTCGTGAAGCCCGACGGCACAGTGAGCCACTACGACAAGAAACACCTCTTCACCTACGGCGGCGAACACAAGCGCTTCACCCCGGGGACAGAGCGCGTCATCGTCGAGTGGAAAGGCGTGCGCATCTTGTTGGAGGTGTGCTACGACCTGCGGTTCCCCGTGTGGTCGCGCAACCGTGGCGACTACGACATGATACTCTACGTGGCCAGCTGGCCCACACCGCGCGTGGAGGCCTGGAGTGCCCTGCTGGTAGCCCGCGCCATCGAGAACCAGTGCTATGTGGCAGGCGTGAACCGCGTGGGAGTCGACCCCTCGTGTGAGTACTGTGGCGGCAGCGTCATCATCGACCCCTACGGCCATACGCTGGCCGCCTGCCCCCGCGGCCAAGAGAGCGAAGCCACCGCCACCATCGACATCCCCCTGCTCGAGGCCTTCCGCGAGAAGTTCCCCGTGCTCAACGATGCCGACCTACCCAATAAGACCTATTAGCCCTTAAAGCCCTTAAAGCCCTTAAAACAATAAAACATCAACCAATGATAGAAAGAAAACTACTCCTTGGCGACGAAGCCATAGCGCTGGGGGCCATCCATGCCGGCATCAGCGGCGTGTATGCCTACCCCGGCACACCCTCGACTGAGATAACCGAATACATCCAAGCACATGCGCCCGAGGTGCGCAGCCGCTGGTGCACCAACGAGAAGACGGCCATGGAGGCCGCACTGGGTATGGCGTATGCCGGCAAGCGGTCACTGGTGTGCATGAAGCATGTGGGTATGAACGTGGCGGCCGATGCCTTCGTAAACTCCGCCATCACAGGCGTGAATGGGGGACTGGTGGTGCTGGCGGCCGACGACCCCTCGATGCACTCGTCACAGAACGAGCAGGACTCCCGTTTCTACGGCAAGTTCGCCATGATACCCGTCCTCGAACCCTCTACACAGCAGGAGGCCTATGACATGATGCCCTACGCCTACGCCCTGTCGGAGGAGACGAAGCTGCCTGTGCTGATGCGCGTGGTCACCCGTCTGGCACACTCGCGGGCCGGAGTCACCGTGCGCGAGCCAAGGCCCCAGAATAGCCTCTGCCCCGAGACCGACCGCACCCACTGGGTGCTCCTGCCCGCCAATGCCCGCCGGCAGTATGCATCGCTCGTGGGCAAGCAGGACAGCCTGCTGGCCTCGTCAGAAGCTTCACCTTATAATCATAATAAATCAGACATCCGAAACCAGACATCACCATTGGGCATCATCGCCTGTGGCATTGCCTACAACTACGTGATGGAGAACAACCCCGCCGCACTGGGTATGCCGGTGCTGAAGGTGAGCCAGTATCCCCTGCCCGAAGCGGCCATCAAGGCCCTTGCCACACAGTGTGAGGCCCTGCTCATCGCCGAGGACGGGCAACCCCTGGTGGAGGAGCAGGTAAAGAGCCTCCTGGGAGCCGGCTATCCCCTGAAGGGACGACTCACGGGCGACCTTCCCCGCATGGGCGAGCTGACCCCCGATTGCGTTGGTAAAGCATTGGGAGTGACCATCGAACAACCCTACGTGCAGGTACAGAACGTGATGCCCCGCCCGCCGGCCCTGTGCCAGGGATGCGGCCACCGCGACGTGTATGACGCCCTCAACAAGGTGGCTGCCGAATACGAAGGTGCACGCATCTTCGGCGACATCGGCTGCTACACGCTGGGCGCCCTCCCACCCTTCCGTGCCATCGACAGTTGCGTGGACATGGGAGCCTCCATCACTATGGCCAAGGGGGCGGCCGATGCCGGCCTCTTCCCCGCCATTGCCGTGATTGGCGACTCCACCTTCACACACTCGGGCATGACGGGCCTCCTCGACGCCATCAACGACGGGTCGAACATCACCGTCATCATCTCCGATAACCTCACCACCGCTATGACAGGCGGCCAGGACTCGGCAGGCACCAACAAGTTCGAGGCCATCTGCCTGGGACTGGGCCTCGCCCCCGAACATGTCCGCGTGGTGGTGCCCCTGCCGAAGAACATGGAGGAGATTACACGCATCATCCGCGAAGAGATAGAGTACAAAGGCGTATCTGTCATCATCCCCCGACGGGAGTGTATGCAGACCCTGCAACGCAAATTAAGGAATAAGAAGAAGTAACCATGAAGAAAGACATCATACTTGCCGGCGTGGGAGGTCAAGGTATCCTCACCATAGCTACTATCATTGGCGATGCCGCCACCCATGCAGGACTCAACCTGAAGCAGGCCGAAGTACACGGCATGAGCCAACGCGGCGGAGACGTGCAGTCGAACCTCCGCCTCTCGACAGACCTCATCCACTCAGACCTCATCAAACAAGGTGCTGCAGACCTCATCATCTCTATGGAACCGATGGAGGCCCTGCGCTACTTGCCCTTCTTGAACAACGAAGGTTGGGTGGTAACCTCCTCACATCCGTTCAAGAACATCCCCAACTATCCCGACGAGGAAGCCCTGACAACGGAACTCAATGCCCTACCCCACGTGGCATCGCTCCCCATCGAGGATGTGGCCAAGGAGAACAACCTGCCGAAGAGTGCCAACGTGGTGCTCTTGGGTATGGCAGCCAAATACATCGACATCCTCACCCCCGAGCAGCTCCGCGAAAGCATCGCCCGTGTCTTTGCCGCCAAAGGTGAGAAGATTGTAGAGGCCAACCAACAGGCGTTCGACTTGGGACTGGCAGCTGTGAAACAGACCAACCCGACAATCTAGATAATCTAGAAGCTCTAGACCATCTAGATTATCTAGAATAATGCAAGATACTCCCATGAAGATATTCAGTGAAGAATTAGTGCAGAAAGCTGCCGATGTCTGTAAGGTAGCCGACCTGTCAAGAGCAACCATCGGTGAAGTACTGCTGGTAGCTCAATACTTGGAGAAGGAAACAGGTATTCCCTTCATCCGCATGGACCAAGGCTCCCCAGGACTACCCGTAAACAAATTGGGTGTAGAGGCCGAGAAAGCTGCGCTTGACCGTGGAGTAGGTTCACAATACCCCGCAGCAGCCGGTGTCCCCGAACTGAAGGAAGAGGCATCGCGCTTCGTAAAGGCATTCCTCAATGTAGAGATTTCTCCCCGTTCCTGTGTGCCAACCGTAGGAAGTGTGGCTGGTTCGTATGGCTCGTTCATCGCCTGTACCCAACGTACACCAGGAAAGAACAAGGTGCTCTTCATCGACCCGGGCTTCCCCATCCAGAAGTCACAGCTACGCATTATCGGTGCCGAGTGGGAAGAGTTTGATATTTTCAGTTACCGGGGCGAAGCATTGCGAAGAAAGTTGGAAAGCATGTTGGAGAAGGGTGACATTGCTGCCATCATCTACTCCAACCCCAACAATCCGGCATGGATTTGTCTCGAAGAAGAGGAACTTGCCATCATCGGCGAACTTGCCACCAAGTACGATGTCATTGTGATGGAGGACTTGGCCTACTTCTGCATGGACTTCCGCCGCGATATGGGACACCCCTTTGAACCGCCCTATCCACCTACTGTGGCCAAATATACCGACAACTACATCCTGATGCTATCATCCTCGAAGATATTCAGCTATGCCGGTCAGCGCATGGCCTTGACATGTATCAGCGACAAGTTGTTCGACCGCCACTTCCCTGCCTTGGCTGAGCGGTACAAGGATGCCGGTGTGTTTGGACAGACACTCATCGCCTCCATCCTCTACATGATTACCTCGGGATGTACAGCCTCTACCCAATACGCATACGCCGAGATGCTCCGCCTTTCCACAGAGGGCAAAATCAACTTCGTGGAGGACACCCGCGAATATGCCAACCGTGCCGAGAAAATGAAGAAGATATTCACCGACAACGGTTTCCACATCGTCTATGACTACGACGCAACACAAGTGGTAGGCGACGGTTTCTTCTTCACCATCGGTTATGGTGACATGACAGGCGGCGAACTGCTGAAAGAACTGCTTTACTACGGTGTGAGCAGCATCAATCTCGCCACTACAGGAAGTGAGCAACAAGGTGTAAGAGCTTGTACTTCAAGAATGAGAGACGAGCTTTATTCCGTAATGGAGGAACGTATGAAAGCATTCCACCAAGACCATCAATAAGAAACCTATAAACACACATATAATTATGATTTGGAATCCTAATAAAGAATGTATGAGTCGCGACGAGATGCACGCATTGCAGAGCAAGCGGCTTCAGAAACTGGTGAACTACGTCTATCACAACGTAGCCTTCTACCGCAACAAGATGCAGGCAATGGACCTCTCACCCGAGGACATCCGCAGTATTGACGATATCGTGAAGCTCCCCTTCACTACCAAACAGGACTTGCGCGACAACTATCCGTATGGATTGCAGGCAGCTCCTCCTTCAGAAATTGTACGCGTACATGCCTCATCGGGTACAACTGGTAATCCTACCATCGTGGGCTATACCCGCAAGGACTTGGCCGTGTGGTCAGAGGTAATGGCTCGTTGCTTGACTGCCTACGGTGTGACACGAGATGATACATTCTCTGTGGCCTACGGCTACGGCCTCTTTACAGGCGGACTGGGTGCCCACTATGGTGTGGAGAACCTCGGCGCCACAGTCATCCCCACCTCTACGGGTAATACGGAGAAGCACATCCGCCTTATCCGTGACTTGAAAATTAGCGGTATCGCCTGTACACCCTCATACGCTCTCTATCTGGCAGAGACTCTGGAGAAGATGGGACTCTCCAAGGATGACATAGGCCTGCGCATCGGAGCCTTCGGTGCAGAACCTTGGACAGAGAACATGCGCAAGGAGATAGAGGAACGCCTTGGACTGAAAGGTTACAACATCTATGGTCTGAGTGAGATTATGGGACCGGGTGTCTCCTATGAATGCCAGGAACAGAACGGTTCACACATCTGTGAGGACCACTTCTACCCCGAGATTATCAACCCCGACACCCTTGAGCAGTTGCCATACGGCACACAGGGAGAGTTGGTGTTCACTACCCTCACCAAGGAAGGTATGCCGGTGCTCCGCTACCGCACAAAGGACCTTTGCACACTCTACAACGACCCTTGTCCGTGCGGACGTACAGCGGTGAAGATGGGTCGCATCGTGGGACGAAGCGACGACATGCTCATCATCCGAGGCATCAACGTATTCCCCTCACAGGTGGAGAGCGTCATCCTGGAAATGCCGGAGTTCGAACCGCAATACATGCTTGTGGTGGACCGCATCAACAACCTCGACCCCCTGCAAATACAGGTGGAAGTGCGCCGCGACTTCTTCAGCGACGACATCGGTCGTATGCTTGATATGAAGAAACGACTGGGCGACAAGCTGAAGAGCGTACTCTCCATCAGTGCCGACGTGAAACTGATGGAGCCCAACAGCATCGAGCGCAGCCAGGGCAAGGGCAAGCACGTGATAGATAACCGCAAATTGAAGTAACCCTTAATAGATACCAA
>JAFWXS010000148.1 GCA_017517925.1 Bacteroidaceae bacterium
TACCAAGAGCGACTACGACAAGGAGAAGCTCCAGGAGCGCCTGGCCAAGCTCGCAGGCGGCGTAGCCGTACTCTACGTGGGCGCAGCCTCTGAGGTAGAGATGAAGGAGAAGAAAGACCGCGTCGACGACGCACTCTGCGCTACCCGCGCAGCCATCGAGGAGGGTATCGTGCCCGGTGGTGGTGTAGCCTACATCCGCGCCATCGATGCACTCGAAGGCCTCAAGGGCGACAATGCCGACGAGACCACCGGTATCGAGATCATCAAGCGTGCCGTCGAGGAGCCTCTCCGTCAGATTGTCTCCAACGCAGGCAAGGAGGGCGCCGTAGTGGTACAGAAGGTACGCGAGGGCAAAGGCGACTTCGGCTACAATGCCCGCACCGATGTATACGAGCACATGAAGGCCGCCGGTGTCGTTGACCCCGCCAAGGTGACCCGCGTGGCTTTAGAGAACGCCGCCTCTATCGCCGGCATGTTCCTCACCACCGAATGTGTCATCGTGGAGAAGAAGGAAGACAAGCCCGCACCCATGGCTCCCGGTATGGGCGGCATGGACGGCATGATGTAATTCTGTATTAGAGAAAGAAAAGAGGGCGCGTCGTTTGACGCGCCCTCTTTTCTTTTATTCACTATTTTGCACTCACAAAGTCAAAATATAAAGAAAGGAGGCAGCCTGCAATCTGGCAACCTCCTTTTCTTATATCGGGAATCACAAAAATCTTATACCCCAACACGATATGCGCATCAGTGTGTAGTTTGCGGCGAATCTCTCTACCCATTTTCAAAGTGGATTCGCTCTTGCCCGAGAAGTATACATTCACACGCAACCCTACGCAGAAACTTAGCGAAAGACTCTGCGAGATTTTTCGCTGCGTTCAAAATGACATGCGACGTTCTGGGACGACATCTATATTACTTCCAATGCGCGTGCAAATCCTATAATAAAGGCCATATCCTTTATTATCAGTCACCCCTCTTCCTTCACGTAAGCAATCGCCCGATTGATATAATTGAGGAAGGGCTGCGTCATGCAGAACAGCTCGGCCGTACGCCGGGCAAGGTTATCGGCACAGACAAACTCGTCGGTCGGGGTATGCAGCAAGCAGTAGGCTTTGAGGCGGAGGTACTCGGCATACTGCGTTTCTTGCTCGAATCCTTTGGGATTTCGCTTCAAGGAGGCTTCGCGGTCGAGCACGAAGGTGGGCGATACGGAGCGGACAATGTCATCAAAGTCACCGCCACCACCTACGATATCTTCGCGGAGCACCTGCAATACCTTCGGGTCGCAGCAGTAATCGCCTGTAGCCAGCATGTGACCGTAGGGATAGCCATCACCACCCGTGCCAATGTGGAAGTAGTAGCCCGAATACCCCGACTTCTTGCCGCCAGGACAGATGAAGGCGCCCATGTGAGTCTTGTAGGGGCTCTTGTCGGCACTGAAACGCACATCGCGATAGATGCGGTAGGTACAATCCTTGGACGTAAGGCCCGTGACCGAACTGTCGAAACGGCTTATTTCGTGGATAAGTTCATCCACAAAAGCATTGAACTGCGCCTGCAGGGCGGTGTAGCGTGCCTTATTGGTCATAAACCACTCGCGATTATTGTTCGCCTGCAGTTCTCTTAAGAATGTTATGATTGCTTTCATATAGTAAACGGATTTTATTTCCCGTTTTTCAAGCAATGGCGTACCACCGCCCTCACTCCTGCCGAGTAGTAATCGAGTTCCATATTGCGAAGGATGCAAAGAAACTCCCGGTACAGTTCGGGGTCAACGCGGCTCATGCGGCAGGCAAGCTTCATGGCCAGCGACTGCACTCCAGGTGGCGACTGCAGGTCGCACATCCTGTCGAGCAGAAAGTTGAAGAACGGCACATCCAACGTATTCACATCGGGCAAATTGTGCAGTATACCAAGGAGAAGACGGCACATCCCGTCGGGAATATCTGTCTGCATGGCCAACTGCATCAGTGCGCAACGCTCACCTTCCACCAGCGAGGGCCGCTCGCCACTCACCTTCTCCAACACCCAAGCAACGCGCCAGCGCAACGGGTCTTCGCCTCCATAGACAAGGCGGAACAGCGCATCAAGTACCGCTCCATCAACCATTGCCTCAGCAGCAACAACCATCGTCAGTGCCTTACTCGGACGGTCTAAGAGACGTTGCTGCAATAAATCTTCCAATTCGGTCATACCTTACAAATAGAATGTTCAACAGACAATCGGCGTGACGCTATCGTCCTGAACTTTACCCTATGATATATTTACCCACCTTGGGGATGCGTTGCAGGAGCACACACACCAGTGCCACACAGACAAACGAGCATGCCGACGACAGGATTATCTGTACAGGAGCGGTCCAGAAACCAAGCACGCCCTCATCACCGAGTCCAAGCCAACTACGGAAGAAGCCACTGATGGGTAATAGCTATGATTAGATCACATACAAACTATCCCTCTCTTTTCCCAACGCATTTTTCTGCGGAGGAAATAGAAATCGCCAAACAACATGGTGTATGTATACAAAAAAGATATAGCCAAACCATGAATCAAATACGAGCAACAACAAGTGCATGAGATACATGCCATAGCTGGCTTTCGAGACGGGCAGCAACACCTTACGATAGAACGCGCCCGACGCCTTGACCTTGCGGAAGAGCAGTATCCACGCCACCGCCATCAGCGCCACACCTATGGTGTCGTTAGTCCAGGTAGTCTCCCACCACACAGCCTCAGCCACCTTGCCCCCGACGGGGAACACGCCATCGGCACTCTCAAATGCTCTGCGAAGGAATCCGCCGAAGGTGATGGAAAAGCCTGCCACGTAGCAAGGAATGGCCACTGCGAGCGTCTTGCCCCACGAGAGGTCACCCACAAACTTACGGAAATAGAGACCGAGCAGTAGGTAACCGATGAATCCGCTGAAATAGTAGAACATACCATAGCTATTCCAACTGCACTCACCCCACAACGGATACATTGCCTGACGCGGCAGTCCCGAGGTGCCATAGATGACCGAGAGCTCGCCCTGCGCAAGATAGTCTCGCAAGAGCGGTATCATCGTGGTGAACAAACAAATAACGAGATACACCTGTAACTCGCGCTTGCTCACACGCTCGGCCCAAGGCGACAGCAGCGGCATGAGCATATACACTCCCACGAGCATATACACAAACCACAGATGTCCGGCCGAGTAGTTGAAATTGAACATCAGGTTATGGAAATTCTGCACTGGCTCACCCCATACGAAGCAATACACCACCGTCCACACCAGGAAGGGCACGAGCACCCTCACCGCACGACGGCGTACAAAGTCGCCCGTGCTGTGCTTTAGGGGAAACTGCAGGTAGCTCGAAGCGATGATAAAGAGCGGTACACAGGAACGCACCAGAGAGTCAAACAGTGAAGCCCAGAAGGCATCGCCACGAGTGAGAATGAGCGATCCCTCGCCTCCGAGATAAAAGGGTTCAACACAGTGTACTACCATCACCATCAGACAGGCCGCTACGCGCATCCAGTCAATCCACACGATACGTTGTTCGTCAGTTCTCATCGCTTTGCTATGCGTTATCATTATTTATTCTTGATGTTTTCTGGTTTTTCTGCGAGAAGCCCCTCTCCACCACATAGATACCCACCAGAATAAACACCGTACCGAGGAGCACTATCGGCGTGATGGGCTCACCCAATACAACTACCGAGCAGACCAACGACACGAGGGGTTGGGTATACATATAGTTCGATGCGCGTATGGGCCAATATTCTCCAGCACAAGGTTCCACGAATAGAAGCAAAGCATCTGACCACCACAGAAAGGAACAGCACATTGCCCATAACGACCGGGATGGTGAGCCTGTCGAGATGGAGGTCGCCACCCATGCCGCAAGCGATGAAGGGCGCCATGGTGACGATCCATAGAAGAACACCTTGCGTATGACAAACCATATATGGAGTAGCAGCCTTCGAATCGGCGTATCACCACGCAGTAAACAGCCCACGCTATAGCCGCTACGATGCAAACGTGGTACCTCACACAAAGATGGTAGCCACAGCCAGTATATGATAGCCCGCTGAGGAACGAAATGTAGACATTCCTTAGAGATGTGCCTCAGGCAAGGTGCAATCCTTCTGGTCAACGAAGAATTTCTCGCAACCGCGGAGTACGTTACGCACCTCGGAGAGCAACTCGTGAGACTCCTGGATGAGGTTGAGGTACACGAATGCCACCTTGATGTTATCGGCGTCCTCCTGCAGACGATGGGTCTGCACACGACGGAGGTTCGACATCTCCTTCTTCAGCCACTTACCCTCGGCAGAGAGTTTCTCGGCATTGGTGAAGTCACCCGTGCGTATCACCTCGCTGATACCACGGAAGACATCGACCAGACGCTTCTGATAGGGGGCAAACTCCTCAAGATACTGCGGAGAGAGCGGGCGGAAGTTGTTGTCGGTATGTTCCTTCATGGGATTGGTAATACGGGTCAGCGTGTTGAGAATCTGCTGTGCATTGTTGCTGCTGAGGTAGTACCATGTATTCTTCTCGAAAGCCAATCCCTTGTCGATACGGCGGAAGCCAAGCGTCTCTTGACGGCGCATCTTCTTGAGCCATGCCTTTTCCTCTACAATCTTACCGAGAGCTGAGCGTAACTTGCGGACATCCTCTTTGGCAAAAGCGCATATCACGCCATCATACGTATCGGCAGCATACTCGAGGGTATGGCAAAGAGTTTCGGCAGCATGACCACAGAGGTTCTCCCAAACCTCCTGAGGGTCTTCTGAAGTGAGGATAACATCCATCTTGACATCACGAACCTTCTCCGTATTTTTCTTCTTGTAAGCCAGATGACTACGAACGAGCAAGAAGAGAGCAAGCACCACCGTGATTGCCATACCTACAGGACCTGCCAAGTAGTTGAGCGTAGCTACCAACCCTGCAAGAATGAAAGCTGCTCCGGCAGTCAGGAACCAGCCACCAATCACGGATATTACACCTGTAATACGGAATACGGCAGTCTCACGTCCCCAAGCGCGGTCGGCAAGTGACGAACCCATACCCACCATGAAGGTTACGTATGTAGTAGAGAGAGGGAGTTTCAACGAAGTACCCAACGCAATGAGCAGACCTGCCAGCACAAGATTGACCGAAGCACGCACAAGGTCAAAAGCTGCACCATCATCAAGCGTTGCTTCCTCTTGGTTGAAGCGGTTGCTCACCCAAGCCTTCACCTTACGGGGAGTAATACTGTTGAGACCATTGACAAAGCCCATACCGGCGCGTACCAAACGACGTGCCATACTTGACGAACCGAACATCTCATCACCCTCATCCTGACGAGAAAGGTTGATGGAGGTCTTCAACACTTCGTGAGCTTTCTTTGACGTCACCAATGAATAAATCATAATAACACCGGCACCAATAAGGAACCATATAGAGGTGGTGGCAGGATCGTTGAGGAAGCCCATCGTATAAGTATCTGGAGTGAAACCTGCTGCGATTCCCTCACGGAAGAAGTGAAGCACACTGTCGAGCGCAGCCATCGTAACACCTATGAAGTTCACCAAGTCGTTACCGGCAAAGGCCATAGCCAAAGCGAAAGTACCAATCATGATGATGACTTTGAACACATTAACCTTGATGGCATGGAGGAACTGCATCAATATGGTGCTCACCACAAAGATGCCGAGAAGCAGCATGCCCGTATTCTCGTTGAGGAAATCCTTGATTTCGGGAGTCATGAAAGAAGCCCCCTTCATACCCTTGAACAGCATGAAGTAGAGGATAGAGGTTACTGCCACACCGCCAAAGAGACCAATTTTCTTGCCAAGTCCCTTCTTATAATTATAGGTAAAGATAAGACGCGATATCCACTGCACAATGATACCGAAGAAGAAGGCTATCGCCACCGACAGGAAGATACCAGCTATTACCTCCAAAGCCTTGCCCGTATTGAGCAGGTCGGCCATACCCTCCACACCCGGCAGGTTCTCACCCGAATTGAGCTTGATGAGCGAGATGGCGAACGAAGCGCCCAACAGTTCGAACACCATCGACACGGTGGTCGATGTAGGCATACCGAGCGAGTTGAAAATATCGAGCAATACCACATCAGAGGCCGTGACGGCCAAGAAGATGCACATCACCTGACGGAAATAAAAATGCTCGGGCTGGAACATACCATGCCGAGCAATATCCATCATACCGTTACTGGTCGATGCACCGATAAAGATACCAATAGCAGCTATAGTCATAATGACCTTAATCGATGCCGCCTTGGCACCCACTGCTGAATTAAGAAAATTCACAGCATCGTTGCTAACACCGACGTTAAGGTCGATGACTGCGAGGATAAACAGGAAACAGATTATCCCGAAATAGAAAATTTCCATAAACTTATTTAGTAAAAAAATATTTTCTCGCTACAAAGATAACTCAAACCTTTGGATATAACAAACGTTATTTTTAGTAAAAATTCAACAAAATAAAATTTGCATTCCTATGATTTGTCACTCTGTTACAATGCCCACGCTCACCCACTGAGAGACCAGTGCAGTAGCATCGGCCAATGCCGTAGCCTCATCTACATCGTACTGTCCCATGAGCAACGCCGCCAATGACTCTGGGGTAAACTCCTTGCCTTCGACCTCGCGCCACAGCCATGCAGCGCTTTCATTGAGGCTGATGACCTTGCTGAAGTCGATATTCTCCACTCCTGTACCGATGATGATATGCTCACCGCACATCTCACGCAATTCGAATCCTTTGTTGATCTTCATATATTCAGTGTCTTAAGTTATTGTCATCTCCAGTTGCGAGGCAATCTGCGGTGTATAGCCAGCAGCACACGCCTGACCAACGCATTGCTCGGCCACAAAGCCGAATACCACCGCCATGCCCTGCCTTCGGGCAAATAAGACTTTCCTTTTCGTATAAGCTGCTTGGTAGAGGCGGCTATATCCTTCGTTCCGCACTGCTCCGTACCATATACGTTGCCATCCCCCTTGAGCGTCACCCTGCCATCTTCAATCTTGATGATGCGATGATACACATACTTTCCCGGTGCTATTTCTGCCAATACGGCATCACCCACCTTAGGAGTTTTCGGGCGGGTGAGCACAATCTTGTCGCGCCGGTCCTCCAAGAAAGGGCGCATACTCATTCCACGCACGCGGAGCGTCACATCGTGCCCGTCGGCAATCAACGTGCACACCTCCTTAAGGAATATCTCATTAGGAAGTTCTACGGAACCTGTATGTCTCGCTGCCACCTCCATCATTTCGTCACTTCTGCATGACACACCTCTGCCGCCTCCTTGTCGGGACGGCACCCCAAGGCATACAAGGGAACCTTCTCTATCAAGCGGCCTACGCTATCGCATACACCGCCATACACCTGTTTGTCCCACTTCATGGTCGACATGGAGGGAAGCAGCACCGCAAAGGCCTGCAAGGGCAACTCACGCACGATACGGTTCTCGGGCTTCTGCTTAATCTGCACAAAGGCTCCTATCCGTGCGCTGTCGTTCTTATAGCAGGGGGTCTTGCCACTCCACGGAGAACCGTATACCGTAGCCCCCTCATCATCAATTCTGACCACAGGGTTATCATCATTGAGCAGTTCGCTACCCTCTATATACTTGAGCCATAGTCCGCTATGCGTACTCTTGCCCGTACCGCTCTTACCCAAGAAGAGATACCCTCTATCATTGTTCTTGATTACCGAAGCATGCACAAGCAATGTGCCCATACCCGCCGAGGCAAAGGCATACATCAGCATCAATGCATTGTTCACTGCAAAGGTGCGCAGCGAGTCCCTACCGCGTGTGGCGATGACCGCCTCCTTAAAATCGGGCGATGCCTGCATCAAACCACAATACTGCCCATCAGGCGGACTGACAAGCATCTGATAAGTACCATCAGCCAAGCGGTATACGCCAAAGTAGGCCGCACCACAGTCAAACTCTCCAATAAGTTCGCCCTTTACCGAAGGATAGAATGTATCGTCCACCGTGAGCGCAAACAGCAGTCCACATGTATCATCATCCTCCGCGGCAAAAGGGTCGTACGAAGGCAATGATATGCCCTTTTCCGTGTCAGACATCCTGACCACGAAGGTATGCCTCGCTACAGTATAACAATGTTTAACCATAATTCATTTATTAAAGATAAGCAACCAAGGAAGCCAGTTTCATGCTGTTGGATCCCTTAATCAATATGCAACAGTCCTCAGGCATAGCCTCCTGCAAGGTGTCCATGACTGCCTCCACATCAAGAAACGTACGCTGCGTGTGCTCGGTCTGTGCAAATGCCTCTCCCACAAGCCACACCTCATCAAACCCGCAGGTCTCCAAGCAGTCTACCACCTCTTGGTGAGCAGATGCTGTTGCATCGCCCAGTTCCTTCATGTCGCCCAAGATGGCCATCTTTCGCGGCATCTCCATGCGTGCAAAGTTGTCCAATGCAGCCTTCATGCTTGTGGGATTGGCATTATAAGCATCCACAATGAGCGTATTGTGTACGGTGTGCGTCAATTGTGAGCGGTTGTTTTGCGGAACGTATCCCGCCAAAGCGGCCGATACGGCCTCGTCGGACACGCCAAAATAGCACCCCACCGCGATAGCACACAAAGCATTGTCTATATTGTAGCTACCGATGAGTTGTGTAGCCACCTCGCGCCATGCGCCCCCTCCCCTTCTCCATCGGAATCTCAGGTAAGGGTCACAGGCTACAATCTCGCCAAGCATTTCGGCTTCCACCGTTTGACCGTAGGTTACTGCCTCCAGTCCACCAGCAATAGCTTTTAGATGAGCATTGTCTATATTCAAGAAGATGGTACGCCGTTCTGTCGTGCGCAAGAACTCATAGAGTTCGCCTTTGGTGTGTATCACTCCTTCCAACGAACCGAACCCCTGCAAATGTGCCATACCCACATTAGTAATGAGCCCATAATCGGGTTCGGCTATCTCTACCAATTCCTTGATGTCGCCGGGGTGGTTGGCACCCATCTCCACGACAGCTATCTCATGCTCTCGCGTGAGGCCGAGCAGCGTGAGCGGCACGCCTATATGGTTGTTCAAGTTCCCTTGCGTATAAAGCACGCTATAGCGCTGTTTCAGTACAGTGGCTACCAGTTCCTTGGTCGTTGTCTTTCCATTGGTGCCCGTGATGCCAACGATGAGTGTTCCCAACCGACGGCGGTGATAACGAGCCAACTGTTGCAACGCACGCAGCGCATCCTCCACGAGAATGATGCGCTCATCCGCTGGGTCTGCGTAAGCCGCATTGTCTATCACAGCATAGGCACAGCCCTGTTCCAGGGCAATCCTGGCATAGCTGTTACCATCAAAATTCTCGCCCTTGAGCGCCACGAACATCATCCCCTCGCTACACTTGCGTGTATCGGTGGTGACGCCTGTGCTCTGCTCGAAGCAGCGATACAACACCTCCATATCATCCATAAAACATCTACTTCATATTTACGTCAACAAAATTAGTGCAAAATTCAAATAAATCGTATAAATATCTCGTACAAAATCATTATTTTTGCGCTCGTATTTGTTTTTAAGTATTAAAAAGATGACAAAGATAACCAAAGAGGCAGCCTTGCTGTATCACTCGCAGGGCAAGCCGGGAAAGATTGAAGTCGTTCCCACTAAACCTTATAGTACTCAGACCGACCTTTCGCTCGCCTACTCACCCGGTGTAGCCGAGCCCTGTCTTGAGATTGAGAAGAACCCGCAAACCGCCTACGACTACACCGCCAAGGGCAATCTCGTGGCCGTAATTTCAAACGGCACTGCCGTGCTCGGCCTTGGCGACATAGGCACACTTGCCGGCAAACCCGTAATGGAAGGTAAGGGACTGCTCTTCAAGATATATGCAGGTATCGACGTGTTCGACATCGAGGTCGACGAGAAAGACCCCGAAAAGTTCATCCAAGCCGTGAAGGCCATCGCCCCCACATTCGGCGGTATCAACCTTGAAGACATCAAGGCTCCCGAGTGCTTCGAGATTGAGCGTCGTCTCAAGGCCGAGCTCGACATCCCCGTGATGCACGACGACCAGCACGGCACAGCCATCATCTCATCGGCCGGCCTTATCAATGCCCTGCAAGTGGCAGGCAAGAAGATTGAGGAGGTAAAGATTGTGGTGAACGGTGCCGGTGCATCGGCCATCTCATGCACCAAGCTCTACGTAGCCCTCGGCGCTCGCCGCGAGAATATCCTCATGCTCGACAGTAAGGGCGTCATCACCAGCGACCGCCCCAACCTCACCGAGGAAAAGAAGTTCTTCGCCACCGACCGCCGCGATGTACACACCTTGGAAGAGGCCATCAAGGGAGCCGACGTATTCCTCGGCCTCTCACGCGGCAACGTACTGTCACAGGACATGGTGCGCTCGATGGCCCCGATGCCTATCGTGTTTGCCCTCGCCAACCCCACTCCCGAGATTTCATACGAGGATGCCATGGCATCGCGTCCCGACGTGTTGATGGCCACAGGTCGCTCAGATTATCCCAACCAGATTAACAACGTTATCGGTTTCCCCTACATCTTCCGCGGTGCGCTCGACACACAGGCCACCGCCATCAACGAGGAGATGAAGCTGGCTGCCGTACGCGCCATCGCCGACCTCGCCAAGCAGCCCGTACCTGACGTGGTGAACGAGGCCTATCATGTGAACAACCTCACCTTCGGTCCCTCCTACTTCATCCCGAAGCCTGTAGACCCTCGTCTCATCACCCACGTATCGATGGCTGTAGCCAAGGCCGCCATGGAGAGCGGTGTGGCACGCAAGCCCATCACCGACTGGGAGGCATACGCTACCCAACTGCGCGAACTCATGGGACAGGAGAGCAAGCTCACCCGCCAACTCTACGACACTGCACGCAGCAATCCCCAGCGCGTAGTGTTTGCCGAGGGCATACACCCCACCATGCTGAAGGCTGCCGTAGAAGCCAAGGCCGAAGGCATCTGCCACCCTATCCTCCTGGGTAACGACGAGCGTATCGTGAAGCTCGCCAAGGAGCTTGACCTCAGCCTCGAAGGCATAGAGATCATCAACCTCCGCCACGATCGCGAGGCCGAGCGCCGCGAACGCTACGCCCGCATCCTCACCGAGAAGCGTGCCCGCCAGGGAGCCAACTTCCAGGAGTCAAACGACAAGATGTTCGAGCGCAACTACTTTGGCATGATGATGGTCGAGACAGGCGATGCCGATGCTTTCATCACCGGTCTCTACACCAAGTACAGCAATACCATCAAGGTAGCCAAGGAGGTGATTGGTGTGAGCAAGGAGTTCAAGACTTTCGGCACCATGCACATCGTAAACTCCAAGAAAGGTACCTACTTCCTTGCCGACACGCTCATCAACCGTCATCCCGACACCGAGACACTCATCGACATAGCCCGCCTGGCCAACCACACGGTAGAATTCTTCAACCACAAGCCTGTGATGGCCATGCTCTCCTACTCGAACTTCGGTACCGACACCGCAGGCAGCCCCGCCACCGTACACGAGGCGGTAGACTATCTGCACCGCGAATACCCCGAATGGGACATTGACGGTGAGATGCAGGTGAAGTTTGCCCTCAACGGCAAGCTGCGCGACGAGAAGTTCTCCTTCACCAAGCTGCAGGGCAAGGAGGTGAACACGCTCGTATTCCCCAACCTCTCCTCGGCCAACCAAGCCTACCAGCTCCTTCAGATGATGGGCGATGCCCATGAAGTGATAGGTCCCATCCAGATGGGACTGAACAAGCCCATCCACTTCACCGACTGGGAAGCCTCGGTACGCGACATCGTCAACATCACCGCCGTAGCTGTAATCGACGCTATCGTGGAGAAGAAGAAAAAGGGGGAATAAGCCACTTTTTCCCCACGGATATACACAAAAAGGGGTTCCACCGCGAAGACATTCATTTGTCACCGCGGTGGATTTTTTCAGACAAAGCCATAAATAACGCTATTGCAAATTTCAGATAAAGAAGAGAGGCGAGTGAAATTTCACTCGCCTCTCTTCTTTATAATAGATTATATCCGTAGATATTACTTACGCTTACCACCTGAGTATACGATATTCAACGCCCACGCTTCACGAAGAGCCATTTTCACATCAGTAATAAGACCCATCTGTGTATCCTCGTCAATTTTCATAGACACACGCATAAAGGGCTTGTCACGCTCGGGCATTGCCTCACGCTCCTGATAGATATATTCACCAATAGCGTCTACACTGGCGAAGTCATCGTTGAGCTGAATCTGAGAAGCTGTACCCATCTTAGAACGATACTCCTTGGTCGGCTTACCAATATACACATAAGTCACCAACGACTTCTTTTCCAACTTCTCGATTTCCGTTCCTTTAGGAGTATTGAGCTCCACTCTCAACGTCACCTCACGCATAGAGGTTACCATCATGAAGAAGAACAGGATACTGAAGATCAAGTCAGGGAGTGACGAGGTATTCAGTTCAGGAACTTCCTTGCTACCATTCTTGTTAAATTTTCCCATGATTAGTTTCCTCCATACTTTTTAGGTTCAGCCTCAGAAATCTTCATCGGGTATACACCTCTTACAGCCAAGGCTTCATCTGATTCGGGATGAAAATCCTTATAATGCTTACCAAACTTGCTCATTGCAAACTCGTCACGCAACTCATTGTATGCAGCCATCAGTTCATTCTGAATCTGGAAATACACATTATAGCTTGTGCTACGGTCGGTCTGCACAGAGATGATATGGTTCTTGGTCACGGGATATGCGCCCAAGAGAGGCAGAGGGGGATCTGCGGGATGAAACTCCGGCATATTCGCCTTATTATCAGGGTTAGCGATAAACTCCTTGGCAATCGCACGCAAATCCTCTGCTTTTACGCCCATTTCAGATACACGCTTTGATTCATCACCGTAGTAGTACATGATTTCGTTGTTCATATTCACTGATACAACCATCACGTTTCTACCCTTCACCTTGACATCCTCATCCATTTGGTTGGGATCGGGTGGTGGCGGCAAACGGCGCACCAGACCGGTATCCGTATCCATTGACGTGGTCACCAAGAAGAAGATCAACAGGATGAACGAGATGTCGGCCAACGAACTACCGTTCAGTCCAGGAACTTTTCTTTTCTTCTTTGCCATAATTGAAATCTCCTATAAATTATGACTTACTTCTTGAAAATTCCTGACAAGCTAACTACCAATGCAAGGATGGTTACGGTTACCAACACATAGATAGTATAAATCATTGCATCGGTAGCAACCAACCAGAACTTAGACTCGTATAATTCACCAGTACCCATACGGATAGCAGTGTCATCACCCATGAAATATGCAATAATCAACACAGGGATAAACAACCACATACCAGCCTGAGCCAAAAGGCTACCCCATTTAGGCATGTTAGAATCAACCTTGCCTCCCTTAGCAGTTACAGCACCTACAACTGTACAAACGGTGCATATCGCAGCCAATGCGTACATCCAATACATTAGCAGGTCGAGGAACTGGGGAGCTTTCTTGAAGCCGCTGGCAACGGCCTCTTCTCTTCCGAATCCAACGCAGAAGAACAGTATGAACACCACTGCAGAGAGGGCGAGCAGTACGTAATATGCGATGGATGCTATTTTACTCGCTTTCATTGTGTTTCTTATTAATGTAAGAGATATTACTTCTTCAGGTTATACTTCATGATGATATCCAAGAGTGTGATAGAGCTATCCTCCATATCGGTGGTAAGAGCCTCAATCTTAGAAAGGATGAAGTTGTAGAATACCTGAAGCACAAGTGCTACGATAATACCGAAGATTGTGGTAATCAAGGCCACCTTCATACCACCGGCAACAACGGTCGGGCTAATGTCACCAGCCTTCTGGATATCGTCGAACGCCTGTACCATACCAATCACAGTACCCAAGAATCCGAGTGAGGGAGCCATCGCGATGAAGAGAGTTACCCATGAACAGTTCTTCTCGAGAGCAGCTGACTGAACGCCACCGTAAGAAACGACTGAACGCTCAACTACGTCGAGGCCCTCGTCGATACGGAGCAGACCCTGATAGCAGATAGAAGCCACAGGACCGCGAGTGTTGCGGCAAAGCTCCTTAGCACCCTCTACATCACCCTTAGCCAAAGCAGCCTCAATGGCAGCCATAAGCTTCTTGGTGTTCACCTCGGCAAGGCTCAAATAAACGATACGCTCGATACAGAAAGCCAAACCGAGAACCAATGCTATAGCTACCAATGACATGAAGCTTGCATCACCCTCGATAAACTTAATCTTAAGGCTCTTGTGCATACCAATAGTCTCCTCCTCTACGGGAGCAACCTCAGCGGGAGCGGGTTCTTCAACAGCAGCTGAATCAACGGCTGCTGAATCAACGGTCTCTGTCTGTGCAGCTACTTCATCTTGAGCAACTACAGTCTGTGCCAATCCAAATGAAAGGATTCCGAACATTGCAAATACTGCAAAAAACTTTTTCATTTTGTGTTACTTTTAATTAATACTTATTTATTTAAATTGTTACTAAAATCACTTTTCTGCGGAAAGAAGGGGATTCGAACCCCTGATACGCTTTTGACGTATACACGCTTTCCAGGCGTGCCTCTTCAACCACTCGAGCACCTTTCCAAAGGTATCACACCGTGATACGGTCTTGGAAAACGAGCGCAAATTACGAATAAAATTTCTATTTCGCGCCATTTTCGCCACAAAAGTATTGTTTTTTTTCTTTGCAACCATAAAAAAACGTGATTATTCTTCAAAAAAAGTTACTTTTTACCTCCTTGAGATAACATTACCTTTAATCTTCACCTAACTTTATAATGAAAATAATCGTAGCGATTGTAGGAGAATTCAAAGCAAAGACATACCTTTGCGACAACATTCACCTACATCAAGCAACGATGAGCACAGAACCTGCGAAAAAATACTGGGCATTAGCCCCCTTTACTTTCATATATAAGATTGTAACGGGAATGCGCAACAAACTTTTCGATTGGAAGATTCTCCCTTCCGAAGAGTTTGACATACCGGTCATCTCTGTGGGCAACCTTACAGTGGGCGGAACGGGCAAGACACCACACACCGAATACCTCATCAACCTACTTAAAGACAAATACAAGGTCGCTCTCCTGAGCCGCGGCTACAAGCGCAAGAGCAAGGGGTTCCGGTTGGCGACATCTGTCAGCACGGCCAAGGAGATAGGAGATGAGCCTTATCAGATAAAGGCCAAATACCCCAACATACATGTGGCCGTAGATGCCGACCGACGACACGGCATACACAGCCTTTGCGAAAGGGACGTATCAAAAGACGTAGAAGTAATCCTGCTCGACGATGCATTCCAGCACCGCTACGTGACACCCGGCATCAACATCGTATTGATGGACTACAACCGTCCGATATACGAAGATGCGATGATGCCGACTGGCATGTTGCGTGAACCAACCTCAAGCCTCCATCGTGCTCATGCCATCATCGTCACCAAATGTCCGGAGGATATCAAACCGATTGATTTTCGTGTCGTTTCCAAGCATCTGGACTTGCGCCCCTACCAACGGCTATATTTCACCACGTTCAGCTATGGCGACATGCGGGCATTCCATACGCCCCATACCACAAGAGCACTCGCTACCCTATCCGAGCACACGCACATCCTTCTGATTACAGGCATCGCCTCGGCTGCACCCTTGGTAGAGAAATTGCGCGAGCACACCGGGCACATCATCCACATGGAGTATGGCGACCACCACAACTTCACCCATGCCGAGCTACAAGCGATGTGCAAGACCTATGCCGCCATCGACGCTACGGACAAGCTCATCATCACGACCGAGAAGGATGCAGCCCGACTGAGCGCCTACACTCTTGACGACACCATTACAAAGAATCTATATATCCTCCCCATCAAGGTGGAGTTCCTGCAAGAGCAACAACAATCATTCGACAACTATATCACCGACTATGTTAGCAAAAATTCAAGAAACCGCATCCTTCATTAGAGAGCGGATGCGCACAAGCCCCGAAAACGCCATCATCCTCGGCACCGGCCTGGGCAGTCTTGTAAATGAGATAACAGACAAGTACGAAATCAAGTACGAAGACATCCCCAACTTCCCCATCTCGACCGTCGAGGGACACACCGGCAAGCTCATCTTCGGCAAGCTGGGCGAGAAGGACATCATGGCCATGCAGGGCCGTTTCCACTACTACGAGGGCTACTCCATGAAGGAGGTGACCTTCCCCATCCGCGTTATGCGCGAACTGGGCATCAAGACCCTCTTCGTATCCAATGCAGCCGGCGGCATGAACCCCGACTTTGGAATCGGTGATCTCATGATTATCACCGACCACATCAACACCTTCCTGAGCATCCGCTCCGTGGCAAAAACATTGATTACGGTCCCCGCTTCCCGGACATGAGCGAAGCCTACAGCCACGCACTCATTGCCCAAGCTAAGGCCATAGCTGCCGAGAAGGGTATCCGCGTAGTCGAAGGCGTATACGTAGGACTTAGCGGCCCCACCTTCGAGACACCGGCCGAATACCGCTACTACCGTGTCATCGGTGGCGATGCCGTAGGCATGAGCACCGTGCCCGAAGTCATCGTAGCCAAGCACTGCGGTATCCGCGTGTTCGGCATGTCGGTAATCACCGACCTCGGTGTAGAGGGCAAGATTGTAGAGGTCACACACGAAGAGGTACAAGCCGCAGCCGACAAGGCTCAACCGCTCATGACAGAGATTATGCGAGAACTGATTAATAGAGCAAAATAATTCCAGGAGTTCAAGAGTCAGAAGTTCAGGAGTTCAGACAATAGCGAAGCACTTGACCAGTTCGCCAGCTTCCCCCATCAAAGTATAAAGTATTGTCTGCACTCCTGAGCGAAGCGAAAACTCCTGAACTCCTGTAACTCCAATAAAAAAACAATGAACAAGACACCCATATCCACCCTCGGCGAGTTTGGGCTCATCCGCCACCTCACCGAAGACATCAAGTTAGAGAATGCCTCATCGAAGTACGGCATCGGTGACGACTGTGCCGTACTCGAATATCCCGACAAGCAAGTACTGGTCACCACTGACCTGCTCATGGAGGGCGTACACTTTGACCTCACCTATGTACCTCTCAAGCATCTCGGCTACAAGGCCGTGATGGTGAACCTCTCCGACATCTATGCCATGAACGGCACGCCCCGCCAGATTACCGTATCGCTGGCTATCAGCAAACGCTTTGGTGTGGAAGACATGGAGGAGCTGTATGCCGGCATGCGTCTGGCCTGCGAGGCACACCATGTAGATATTGTCGGTGGCGACACCACCTCCTCGCTCACCGGTCTTGCCATCAGTATCACCGCCATAGGCGACGCCGCCAAGGATCAGGTAGTCTACCGCAATGGTGCTCACGAGACCGACCTCATCTGCGTATCGGGCAATCTCGGTGCAGCCTATATGGGTCTGCAACTGCTTGAGCGAGAGAAGAATGTCTTCATGGGCGAGAGTGATGGCGTACAGCCCGACTTCGCAGGCAAGGAATACCTGCTTGAGCGCCAGCTCAAGCCCGAGGCACGTCGCGACATCATTTCCGCTTTGGCCGACGCCGGCATCTGCCCCACTGCTATGATGGACATCTCTGACGGTCTCTCCTCAGAGCTGATGCACATCTGTAAGCAGAGCGGCACAGGCTGCCGTGTCTACGAGGAGCACATCCCGCTCGACTATCAGACTGCCGTCATGGCCGAAGAGTTCAACATGAACGTCAGCACCTGTGCCCTCAACGGAGGTGAAGACTATGAACTGCTGTTCACTGTTCCCTTGACCGACTACGACAAGGTGAGCAAGCTTAAGGACGTGCGCCTCATCGGGCACATCACCAAGCCCGAACTCGGCTGTATGCTCATCACCCGTGATGGCGGAGAAATGGAGCTGAAGGCCCAAGGATGGCAGGCGCTGACCGAATAGAGACAACCCTAATTATTTTATTTAATCCATTACATTACACACATGAAAAAAGAAAGACTCCTTACCGCATTGCTCACTTTCTTTGCTACTGCAACTTTATGGGCAACCCCTTTCGTGACAACAACAGTTACTGACGGCCAGTTTGCCGCCAAAACCTCCTGGTATACAATGCGCCTTGGCGTGGGTGGTGCCGTGCTGGCCGACAATGCAGGCGCTGCATACATCAGCATAGGCCGCGCCACCACACAGTATGAAGCCAAAGACCTTTGGTGTTTTGTGGGCAACGAGACCAGCGGCTACACCATTTATAATAAGCAAGCCGGCCCAGGCAAAGTGTTAGCCTCTCCATCAACGATGGATGCACAGGGCGCCAACACCTACCCTGTCCTCTGCGACGTAGCCACACTCCCCGCAGGGCACATCGCTGCATGGGACTTCCTCGCATCCGACAAGATCAGTAACGTAGAGGGATACTTCATGCAGCTTCATGGCACTACCCATAAGGTGAACAACTTTGGCGGCAACGGCAAGCTGGCCTTCTGGACAGGCGGTGCCGATGCCGGTTCCACCCTACAGATAGCCCTCGCCGAGACCTCGTTGCAGGTACTGCTCTCGACAGGATCATTCACTGCCAGCAACGCCAACGGCACATGGCACTCCAAATGGGAAAGTTCGCAAGTCGAGGGATTCAGCATCAGCACCGGAGCCAACAACATGACATCCAAAGAAGGCTTCATCGCAGGCTATTCGGGTACGGCAGGCTCGTCAACCTACACGCTCACCGCTCCAGACGACTTCATCGTTGCAGGATACAGCTTTGACTTTGCCAACACCGATAATGATGCAAGCTATACGCTTACCCTCAACATCAACGGCAAGAGCTACACCTCATCGACAATTGCACAGCACGTTGAAGTTACCGGACTCGAAGAGCGTATAGCCACCTTCACCCAATCGGGAGCGAACAAGGGAATCACCTTCACCAACTTTACCATCAAGCTGAAACGCAGCGCCATCATCCCCGAGCCACAGTTCGAGGTGTTCCCCACCCCAACCAGCAACGCTATCCCCTACCGTATCCCCGCTATCGCCACAGCCTCTAACGGCGACATCATCGCTGTGGCCGACTATCGCCACAGCCGTGCTGACATCGGTATGGCCACCAACGGACGTATCGACCTCCATGCCCGCATCAGCCACGACAACGGCAAGACCTGGGGCGACATCTTCCCCATCGTCGAAGGACGGGGAGCCGCAGGCGTCTCCACCCCGGGTCAGATGTACGTCGGTTTTGGCGACCCCTGCATCGTGGCCGACCGTGAGAGCAGCCGCGTACTCGTGCTCAGCTGCTCGGGCAACGTCTCCTTCCCCAACGGCCAGCGCAACAACCATCAGGGTATCGCCCACTTCTACAGCGAAGACTACGGAAAGACATGGAGCGAGCCTGTAGACCGCTCCGAGAGCATCTACTCACAGCTCGACAACACCCCTTACGGTCCCGTTCGCGCCATGTTCGTCGGTTCAGGCAAGATTTCACAGAGCAAATACATCAAGGTAGGCGACTACTACCGCATCTATTGTGCCATTTTGGTGAAGGATGTCAACGGCACGCACATCAACTTCGTACTCTACTCCGATGACTTCGGCGAAAAGTGGTCCATCCTTGGCGACCCCAACGTGGCTCCTATTCCCAGTGGTGGTGATGAGCCTAAGGCCGATGAACTCCCCGACGGTTCGGTACTCATCAGTTCTCGTATCAACGGCGGACGCTTCTACAACATCTTCTCCTACACCGACTGCAAGAAGGCCGAGGGAAGCTGGGGCACGCACAGCTTCTCGGGCAACTCCAACAACGGTACCACTGCCATCAGCAACTCCACCAACGGTGAGATCATCAACGTGCCGGCCAAGCGTGTAGCCGACGGCAAGCCCGTATACCTGCAGCTGCAGTCCGTGCCCTTCGGCTCGGGCCGCGCTAATGTCGGTATATATTATAAGGAGTTAGAGAGCCTGGCCGACTTCGTCACCCCCGCTGTATTGGCCAAGGATTGGGACGGCCGCCATCAAGCCAGCTACCTCAGCTCGGCATACTCTACCCTCTGCTGGCAAGCCGACAGTACTCTTGCCTTCCTCTACGAGGAGGACACCTACGGCACCAACGGCGGCGGATACACCATCGTATACAAGAATTACTCTTTGGAGCAGATTACCGACAGCGCCTACACCTACTATCCCGAACTCGACAGCCGTGCCTTCATCACCGAAGGTGTCGACGCCAAGCTTTCTACTGTGGAGTTGGGGGCAGGCAACTACGTAGGCTGCCTCTACCCCGAGGCCGAGGAGCAAATCAATGCCGCCCTTTCCGCCTACACCGCATCGCCCTCACAAGAGACCTACGAAGACATCAACGATGCCATTATCAATGCCCCTGCCATCAAATTGGTTCCCGGCGCATGGTACCGCATCCGCAACACCGAGCGTTCCAACGCCACGCTCTACCTGCAACCCGAAGCCGAGCGCGTAAAGGCCGCCGCATCGAGCACTACCAATGCCGACCAGTACTTCTCTTTCGCCCCCACAGCCCATGAGGGCAAGTACTTCCTCTATAACGGCAACTTCGAGTACTACCTCGGCCCGCTCGGAGCCAATGAGACACAGCCTGTCGTGACCACCGACACTACTGCTGCAGGTATCTGGACCGTCACTGCCCGCTCCAACGGAAAGAGTTCCATCGTCTGCACCAACAAGACGGGCGGCAACGTAGGACTCCACCTCGCTGGCGACAACGTCCGTCTCGTACCCTGGACCGCCGATGCCGCTGCATCGCTCTGGTACATCGAACCCGCCGAGTACGGTGTGACCATCGGCGACAATGCCTACACTACCATCAACCTCCCCTTCAGCGTCACCCTTCCTGAGGGGCTCACCGGCTACTACGCCGATACCGTAGCAACGATTGAAGGTGTCGAGTGCATGGTCATCCATCCCTATGCCGACAAGGCCATTCCGGCCGGAAGCCCCTCTATCCTCATCGGTGAAAAGGGAAGCTACAACCTCACCGTCACCGATATGGATTGCAACTACGACTACACCAACCTCCTGCAAGGCGTACTGAAAGCACAGAGCGTAAGCGGAAGCGACATATATCTGCCCAACAGTGAAACTGCATTCAAAAAACGCACAAGCAGCTCTGGCAACATAGCGGCAAACACCGCATACTACAAGAGCAGCAGTACGGCATCAGCCTTAGCTTTCCATATCGACATACCGGCAGGTATTGATGCCACCAAGGCAGACAACACTTCCATCATCTTCTACGATCTGCGAGGTAACCGCGTATCATGTCCCACATCGGGCATATACATCAACTCAGACGGTCGCAAGGTTTGGATTAAGTAAGGCACTATATCCATAAATAAAGGCCTGCTGGATAACCGACAGGCCTTTATTATACTCTCTTTACAACAAAAAGTTTATAAAAAGACATTTTTTTTGCATTTCCCTTTGCAGATTCCAAAATAAACACTACCTTTGCAGCGCAATTCAAGGAGGTGCCATAGCTCAGTTGGTAGAGCAAAGGACTGAAAATCCTTGTGTCCCCGGTTCGATTCCTGGTGGCACCACTTAAAAAAGGAGACACACACGTGTTTCCTTTTTTGTTTTATATAGTCGAAAAACATCTAACAAACAGCAGATTATGGCATACATCAGCGATGACAAACGCAAGGTAACCACCCACAGACTTTTAGAAATGAAACAGAGAGGAGAGAAAATCTCCATGCTCACCTCATATGACTACACCATGGCCTCGCTCGTAGACCGTGCCGGCATTGACATCATCCTCGTTGGCGACTCGGCCTCTAATGTTGTAGCTGGTAACGTCACCACCCTACCCATCACCCTTGACCAGATGATTTATCACGGCAAGTCGGTAGTGAAAGCTGTGCAGCGCGCCCTGGTGGTGGTAGACATGCCCTTCGGCACCTATCAAGCCAGCGACATCGAAGCGGTGAACAACGCCATACAAATGATGAAAATCACCCACGCCGATGCCCTCAAGCTCGAAGGCGGTGAAGAGATACTTCCATCGGTGAAGCGCATCCTCGCTGCAGGAATCCCCGTAATGGGCCATCTGGGGCTGATGCCGCAGTCAATCAACAAGTTTGGCACCTACACCGTGCGTGCTAAGGAGGAGGCCGAGGCCGAGAAGCTCATCCGTGATGCCCACCTGCTCGAAGAGGCCGGCTGCTTTGCCATCGTGCTGGAGAAAATCCCCGCCGTACTCGCCAAGCGCGTGGCCGAGGAACTCACCATTCCCGTCATCGGCATCGGAGCCGGAGGCGGTGTCGACGGACAAGTACTGGTAATAACCGATATGCTGGGCATGACCAATGACTTCAGCCCCCGCTTCCTCCGCCGCTATGCCGACCTCTTTACCGTGGTCACCGAAGCCGTAGGACACTACGTAGAAGATGTAAAGAGCGGCGACTTCCCCAACGAGAGGGAGCAGTACTAAATCAGAACTGTCCGGCAAAAAATCAAACAAAAGAAAAAACAAATTGGACAAAGAGAATTCTTCGAATCTCTTTGTCCAATTTTCTTTGTGGTTAACCCCAATAAGCGATATTCCTGAGACGGCTGACTAATGAAACGCAAACGCTTCATAATGAACAGATAATAGTGCTCAACAGATTTCGGGACACTTGCCTTATACCCTATATAGAGATTTCTCCTGAAACGGAATCAGAGTCTCTACAAAAACAGTGAGAAAGGATATACTAAGAGGGAGGGAGTATAAACAAACAAAGAGAGGAGTCATCCTGTTTGGATAACTCCTCTCTACTGAAAACGGCGGCTACCTACTCTCCCACAAACGCAGTACCATCGGCGCGGTCGGGCTTAACTTCTCTGTTCGGAATGGGAAGAGGTGGAACCCCGACACTATAACCACCTGAATGCCTTTATATGTCA
>JAFWXS010000149.1 GCA_017517925.1 Bacteroidaceae bacterium
CCAGATATCTACGCCTGATACGAGACGACGGGCGAGCTGCATGTCGTAGTTCTCGAGGAAGATGATCTTGCCGAGGAACTCGGGACGACGTGAGATCTCGATAATCTTCTTGATAAGACCCTGACCTGCACCATCGTGGGGGTGAGCCTTACCGGTGAAGAGGAACTGTACGGGGTAGTCGGGGTTGTTGACAATCTTGGCCAAGCGGTCGAGGTCGGTGAAGAGCAAGTGTGCACGCTTGTAGGTAGCGAAACGACGTCCGAAACCGATGAGCAGTGCGTTGGGGTTGATCTTCTGCATCAGTGATACTACACGTGAGGGATCACCCTGGTTCTTCAACCAGCTGCTGCGGAACTCCTCGCGGATGTATGCGATGAGCTTGTTCTTCAAGCCCTGACGGGTCTCCCAGATGGTCTCGTCAGACACATTGTAGATAGCCTCCCAGATCTTCTCGTTAGACTGGTCGCTGAGGAAGCTCTTGTCGAACTTCTTGGTGTAGAGGTTCTTCCACTCTGAAGCAACCCATGTGGGGAAGTGTACACCGTTGGTAACGTAGCCCACGTGGTTCTCCTCGGGATAGTACCCCTTCCAGATGCCTGAGAACATATCCTGTGACACCTTGCCGTGGAGCCAGCTTACGCCATTAACCTCCTGACAGGTGTTGCAAGCGAAGGTAGACATGCAGAAACGCTCGTTCTTGTCACCGGGGTTGATACGACCCATATCCATGAGCTCATCCCAAGTGATGCCGAGCTGCTGTGCATAGCCGCTCATGTACTTGCCGAAGAGACCCTCGTCGAAGTAGTCGTGACCGGCAGGTACGGGGGTGTGTACGGTGTAGAGACCTGATGCGCGAACGAGCTCCATAGCCTGATTGAAGGTGAGGCCCTGCTTCACATAGTCGGTCAAGCGATAGAGGTTGCAGAGTGCTGCGTGACCCTCGTTGCAGTGGTAAACATCCTTGGTGATGCCCATAGCCTTGAGGGTGAGCATACCACCGATACCGAGCAGGATCTCCTGCTTGAGGCGATTCTCCCAGTCGCCACCATAGAGCTGGAAGGTGATAGGACGGTCGAACTCAGAGTTGAGCTCGTTGTCGGTGTCGAGGAGGTACAAGGGTACGCGACCTACCTGTACCTTCCATACGTAAGCGTAAACCTGGTAGTTGATGTAGGGCACAGCTACTACGAGGGGCTTGCCATTCTCGTCCATCACGCGCTCCAAGGGGAGGTTGGGGAAGTTAGAAGCCTCGTAGTTGGCGATCTGCTGACCGTCGATAGAGAGGCTCTGTGTGAAGTAACCGTAACGATAGAGGAAACCTACAGCACACATGTCCACGTTGCTGTCTGAAGCCTCCTTCAAGTAGTCACCGGCAAGTACACCGAGACCACCAGAGTAGATGCGCAGTACGTGAGTCAAGCCATACTCCATGCAGAAGTAAGCCACTGAGGGGCGCTCAGCATTGGGCTTAACGTCCATATATGCACGGAACATCTTGTACACGCTGTTGATGCGAGCGAGTACAGCCTCGTCCTTAGCCAACTCTTCCAAAGTCTCATAGCTGAGACGCTCGAGCAGGAGCACGGGGTTCTGTCCGCACTCTTTCCACAAAGTGGGGTTCAAGCTCTTGAACATTTCGCGAGCTTCAGGGGTCCAAGACCACCAAATGTTACGCGCCATCTCGCTGAGACAAGCGAGTTCAGCAGGGATGTGCGACTTAACGTTTACCTCTTTCCAAGCAGGTACGTTTGCATTACTAACTTTAATTTTCATATTTATATATATAAATGAAATTATATTTCTTTTTCTTGGGGAGTTCAGGAGTCTGGAGTGCAGGAGTGCAGACGAATGTCCGTTCGCTGCTTCACGTTTGCTGCTTATATCAGCCATCGCTATTGTCTGAACTCCTGTACTCCAGACTCCTGAACTCCTAATTCATTTTACTTCACCTTCTTCAAAGCAATGTCGTATGCTTCGAGATAATACTTCACAAATTTATCCCAGAGGGCCTTCTTCGAGATGTCGGCAGCACGGCGGCGCAACTGTGTCACCATCTTGTCGTCCATCTTGGTGAAGGCGAGGATGCTGTTCTTGATCTCGTCGGCAGCCTCATGCCAGTTGCTGTCGGTGCGATGTATCACCTTCACGCCATCTTCGAGCTGGCTGTACTCGCCCTTCAGTGAGTTCACCCACAGGCCGAAACCGGCAAGGTCGGTCGTGATGGTGGGTACGTGGAAGGCTACGCTCTCGAGCGGAGTGTATCCCCAAGGCTCATAATATGAAGGATATACGGCGAGGTCATCACCGGGCAGCAAATCGTAATAAGGCATATTGAAGATACCGTCGTCGCCATTCAGATAGCAGGGCACGAAGATTACCTTCACACGGCTCTCGGGACGATTGTTGAGCCCGATGGCACGCATCATAGAGAGCGCCTTGTCGCTATCCATATTGTGGAGCTCGTGGGTGATGACAGGGGTATCGAGTTGAGAGTTGAGAGTTGAGAGTTGAGAGTTGTTTTCATCTTTCATCTTTAATCTTTCAACTAAATCAACGCGCGGTCCCTTGACCCAAGCAGGCACGTTGATGAATGCCAGCACATCGCGGTCAAGCGAAGGTTCGTAGGAGAGGCGGTTCAATGATTCGAGCAGGATGTCGATACCCTTGTTACGGAACTCGTAGCGGCCTCCGGTAGATACGATGATGGTATCGTCGGCAAACTGCTGGCCGAGCAACTTGCTGGCCACGTCGAGCATCACGCGGCGAGCCTCCTTGCGCTTGGCAGTGAAGGCAGCGCCCTTGGGTACGAAGTCATCCTCAAAACCATTGACAAGGATTACATCGGCAGGCTTCTCGAGCAGCTGTGTGCACTCCACATCGGTAATCTCGCTCACCGTAGTGAAGCAGTCGACACGATGTGCCGCCTGTTTCTCGATAGAGTGTTTCGACTCCATATTGAGCTCGCTTGCCATCTGGTCACCGTTGTAGCCCTCCATGTAATCATAGAGGGGTTTCATGTTGCCGGAGATAGAGCGGCCGATTGATGTGGCGTGGGTGGTGAAGATGGTAGCGATCGAGGGAATCCACTCCTTCAGGAAGAGGGCACCGAGACCAGTCATCCACTCGTGAGCTTGATAGATTACCTTCGGAGCCTCGACCATCTTCTTCGCCTCCTTAGCAATCACGTGGTTGTAGTAGCTCTCGGCCACACGGGCAGCAGCGTATGAGAACATGCTTGCCTCATCATAGTCACCATATGCATGCAACGAGTCCACCCCAAAGCGATTCCACGCCTCGGCATAGATGTCGTTCTTTATATTATAATAAGGAGTAAAGTCTACCAACACTGCCACCGGCTCTCCGGGGATGTTCCAACGTCCGATACGTATTTCAAATCCCTCTTCGGTCGCCTTTTTGCGCCATCCGGACAGAAGGCGCTTGTCTTCACGGAACAAGGGGTTTTCTGTATCTTTCCAGAGGTCGGGACCAATAAATATCAATTGGGCATTTGTCTTTTCAAGAATGGTTTTTGCCCTGGTAGACAGTACTGTATATATACCTCCTACCTTATTGCATACCTCCCAACTGACCTCAAAAATATAGTCGGGAGTCATTTTCTGTTCACTCATTCTAATACCTATTTTCAAATTTTAAGTTGCAAAGATACAAAAAATATCGGCGAAAACGAAAGAAAACAAGCGTTTTCTGTGCTATAGTTGTATATTCCTCTCTTCCGTGCTTAAATATTTCCAACACATCGCATTTTGAAAGCTACAGATTACAAGAGAATACACATTTACAAACTCGCGAACAGCCAGGATTCGCTTTACTCATAAATATCCCAGTTTTCTTGGTTTTATCCAAACAAAAAAAAGCGAGCAACTTTCGCTGCTCGCTTCTCTGCGGAAAGGGAGGGATTCGAACCCCCGGTGCCTCTCAGCACGGCGGTTTTCAAGACCGCTGTAATCGACCACTCTACCACCTTTCCAATGCCTAACATGTAGGACTTCCTTTGAGCGGAAAACGAGACTCGAACTCGCGACCCTAACCTTGGCAAGGTTATGCTCTACCAACTGAGCTATTTCCGCAATTTAGCTTCAACATCCTTCCCACTTGCACGAGAATTCCGCAATCACTTCAATTTTGTGAAGAGAATGAGACTCGAACTCACACGACCCAACGGTCACTACCCCCTCAAAGTAGTGCGTCTACCAATTCCGCCATCTCTCCATTCTGTCCATTAAGTCAAATACTCGTTTGGTTTGTGCCCAGAACAGGACTCGAACCTGCACGTC
>JAFWXS010000150.1 GCA_017517925.1 Bacteroidaceae bacterium
CGGCTTGACGGCCTCCGATGATGATGTCGTACTCGCCTATCTTGCGGATGGCTGCAGAGAGGGCATACGATGTAGCCAACGTGTCAGCACCGGCAAAGGCGCGGTCGGTGAGCAGGTAGCCACCGTCAGTGCCACGAAAGAGTCCCTCACGCACAATCTCTGCCGCGCGGGGCGGACCCATGGTGAGCACCTTGACCGTAGTGCCGGGATACTGCTCCTTGAGGCGCAAGGCCTGCTCCAAGGCATTCAGGTCCTCGGGGTTGAAGATGGCAGGCAGGGCTGCACGGTTGATGGTACCATCGGCATTCATCGCATCCTTACCCACGTTGCGTGTGTCGGGCACTTGCTTTGCCAAAACAATGATGTTTAGATTCATAGTCCTAATTTATGGAGACCCACCCTAACCCTCCCTGCAGGGAGGGAACTCAGGCATCGCGGGTCATTTTTTTATTAATATCTTCTATACAACGATGGTTGTAATGCCCTCCCTGCAGGGAGGGTTAGGGTGGGTCCCCCTTACATCGCCATACCGCCATCGACCTGCAACACCTGTCCCGTGACATAGGCAGCGAGGTCAGAGGCCAAGAAGAGGGCGGCACCGGCCACATCGTCGCCCTCGCCAGCACGGCGCAGAGGAATCTGCTTGGCCCATTCGGCACGCAGCTCCTCGCTGAGCTTGCCTGTCATGTCGGTATTGATGAATCCCGGTGCAATGACGTTGGCACGCACACCGCGTGAACCCAGCTCAGCAGCTATGCTCTTGGTGAGGCCTATGATGCCCGCCTTCGAAGCTGCATAGTTGCACTGTCCGGCATTGCCATGCACGCCCACTACAGACGACATGTTGATGATGCTGCCGCTGCGCTGGCGCATCATGACAGGGGTACAGATGCGGCAGAAGTTGAATGCCGACTTGAGGTTGGCCGAGATGACCTCGTCCCACTGCTGCTCGCTCATACGCATGAGCAGCGTGTCACGCGTGATACCCGCATTGTTTACAAGGATGTCCACACGTCCGAACTCCTTCACCACATCGGCCACTATAGCCTCCGTAGCAGCATAGTCGGCCGCATCGGCCACGTAGCGTTTTACCTTCACACCAAGGGCAGCAATTTCCTGCTCGGTCTGCTCTGCGGCAGCACCCGGTGTCACATGAGTAAATGCAATGGCAGCGCCCTCGGCTGCAAAGCGCAGGGCAATAGCCTTACCTATTCCGCGCGAAGCACCCGTAACGAGTGCCACTTTACCTTCTAACATCTTTCTCATATCCTAAAGTTTATTCTTAGAGACAATATTTCTTATACCAATGCAAACGAGAGGTTGCCGCGGCAGCAGAGCTTGCCATCGACTTTGGCTTCGGCCTTCACGAAGACAATAGCTTGACGGCGATCGGTGATGGTAGAGCGTATCACGATGGTGTCGCCTGGGCGTACCTGATACTTGAAGCGCACGTTGTCGATGCCCGTGTAGAGCGGTCGCTTGGAGCGTATTTCATCGCCGAGTAGCATGGCACACGACTGTGCCATCATTTCGCAGAGGATGACACCGGGTACTACGGGATAGTCGGGGAAGTGACCCTGCAGGAAGTATTCATCTCCACGCACGTGATAGGTGCCTACGGCATAGTCTATGATATTGCCGTTGTGATCGGTTACGGTCTCCGTCACCACCGAGTCGATGAGTAGCATCGGCTCGCGGTGAGGGAGATAGGTCTTGATTTCCTCTCTGTCCATGATCAGATTTTTTTCAATACCACACATGCATTGTGTCCGCCGAAGCCGAGTGAATTGGATGCCGCCATGGTGAGGTTCGCCTCAATGGCCTGGTTGGGGACATAGTTGAGGTCGCACTCGGGGTCGGCCTCCTTGTAGTTGATGGTGGGGGGCACGATGCCGTGCTTTACAGCCAGGGCCGAAGCGATGAGCTCTACGCCGCCAGCAGCGCCGAGCATGTGTCCGGTCATCGACTTGGTGGAGCTGATGTACGCCCTGCGTGCATCCTCTTCGCCGAGAGCGAGTTTAATAGCATTGGTCTCGGTCTTGTCGTTGAGCGGCGTGCTGGTGCCGTGGGCATTGATATAGAGGATGTCATCAGAGGTGTAGCCTGCCTCGTCGAGTGCCATGCGGATAGCCTTCGAGGCGGGTATGCCGTCGGGGCGCGGAGCGGTATAGTGGTGAGCGTCGCACGTGTTGCCATAGCCAGCTACCTCAGCATAGATGGTAGCACCGCGCTTCATGGCGTGTTCGTACTCCTCAAACACCAATACTCCTGCTCCTTCAGCCATGGTAAATCCACTACGACGAGCATCAAACGGAGTGCAGGCATCTTCCAATGTCTCAGCATTGGTGAGGGCACGGCTGTTGGCAAAGCCGCCGATAGCCAAAGGGTGTACTGCAGCTTCGGCACCACCAGTGATGATAGCATCTGCCATGCCGTACTTGATAGCATGGAAAGCCTCGCCAGCCGAATGAGTACCTGTAGCACAAGCTGTCACCACAGGCAAGCAAGGTCCTTCTGCTTTGTGGCGGATGGCGATATTGCCTGAGGCGATATTGGCAATCATCGTGGGGACAAACAGCGGAGAGATACGTCGTGCTCCCTCATCAATATACTTGCCGGTTTCGCGTACAAAGGTGCTGATGCCACCGATACCCGAACCTACATATACCCCGAAGCGCCCAGGTTCGATGTTCTCACCGCTCACCAATCCGCTATCCTGTACAGCTTGGTTGGCTGCAGCGACGGCATACTGGCAGTAGAGGTCCATTTTGCGTATATCAGCACGCTCCAAGCCATTAGCTATCGGGTCAAAATCCTTTACCTGTGCGACAATACGCACAGGAAGATCTACATCGTCAAATCCTTGGATAAAGTTCAAACCACTCTTGCCAGTTTTCAGGCTTTCCCAAAAGTCGGCAATAGTATTTCCTACGGGGCTGATAGCCCCCAATCCGGTAATTACAACTCTTCTTTCCATGTCTTTATATGATTAGTTAATTTATAAAGTTGCTGCAAAGTTAACTATTTATTCCATTCTACAATACAAGCTCCCGAAGTAAATCCTGCTCCAAAAGCACTAAATGCAAGCATATCACCCTTTTTTAGCCTTCCTGTACGATTAAGTTCGTCAAGAAGCATAGGCACACTGGCCGATGAACTGTTGCCATACTTGTTCACATTTATCGGGAACTTCTCGGTATCGACTCCAAAGCGATTGCGTATGAAATCATTGATGCGGAAATTGGCCTGATGCAATATATAATAGGAAATGTCTTCTTTGTTCAATCCTGCCTCATCAAGCACGCTCAATAAGTCGCGCAATGAACTGGTAACGGCTGTTTTGAAGACTTCCTGCCCAGCCATATAGAGTGGTTTGTGCTCTTCTTCCTTGGTAATGAATGGTGAGGGCTCGAGCAGACGCTTGTAATGAAGCACGTCAAGGTTGCTTTTCGAGGACACCTTAATGGCTTTAAGATCATCGCCCTTGGTCACTACCATAGCGCCGGCACCGTCACCAAAGAGGACACAGGTACTGCGGTCGTCCCAGTTGACCATGCGTGTAGGTTCCTCGGCAGCCATCACCAAGATATTAGTAGCGCGGTCTGTCTGCAACAGTGCTTCAGCAAAATCGATGGCATAGATGAATCCCGTGCAAGCCGCATTAAGGTCCACACAAGGACACAAAGCCTCAATTTTGCCCTCTACGATGCTTGCCAACGAGGGGGTCACATATTCATTTACCACATTGGAGCAAATGATATAGTCAATCTGTTTGCCCTCGATGCCCGCATCGTCCAGTGCTTGTTGGGCAGCCTCGGCAGCGAGATCCTCCAGATGTTCGTCTGTTATCACCTGACGTGTGCAGATACCCGTACGTTCACGAATCCAAGCGTCATTGGTGTCCATCATCTTACTCAACTCGTCATTCGTAAGTGTGCGTTTGGGATGCGCACTACCTGTTCCGATTATTCTCATAGTTACATTATATGGTTTCAACGGTGCAAAAGTAGATAATATCCTACGTTTACCCAACAAAACATCGTCCGATGTGGTCAGCAAAGGACTTCGTAGGGACTAATGCATAAAATAGGGGGCAAAGGGATGAAAACCTCATATGGGGTGAAAAATGGTTAATATTTGCATATTATTGCGATAAAATCGTATCTTTGCAGCGCAAACAAGACAAAGTTGGCGTAAACGATGACCTTAGTGAGATGCTCCAGACGGCAAGCTAACGTCAGTATGAACGTTTCGTTAATGTATATATATATATATGGATTTAAAAAAGAAAGCACCCCGTTTCCTCCTTGAGAGCCGCACCCTCGCCAAATCTGTAATCGCTATCGTGCTCTTTTCTATCCTCTTCATGGTAATATATGGTCCCTATTCTCCCACATCTTGGCTCACCCTGAGACCTACCCAATCCGAGAATACGGGATTATTGAGCGCCTTCCATGCAGTGATGGCCTCTGTAACCTTCTTTTTCGTGGCCATCGCTTTCCTCATATTGAGCAAAGTAATTCTTTATTATATGGGGCGAAAGTACCAGCTCATCAACGCGCATTTGATCGCCTGGATAGGTGGCGAAGTAGTGCTTATATCATTCATTTATACTGTTTTTACCGCACTTTTTGAACTCGCCGACCCTAATATGTTCCTTCCCATTTGGGGGCGTTCGATCATGGTTTTGTCGATTATCATCTTCGTACCTTACATCATCTGCCTGCAAGACGCGACCAACCGTCATCAGCAGCAGTTGCTCGACCGATTGGGAATGAATGTCGTAAACGACAAGACTGAAGATACTGACATGAAACTCATACACCTTGTGGACAGCACCGGAAGACTCAGAATGAGTATCAATATTGACAGTCTTTACTATATAGAGTCACAAGACAATTATGTGAAGATATATTACGACTCTGACGGCAAACTGTGCAATTATATGCTGCGCAGCACTACCAAATCCATGGAAACCAAGTTTGGTGATTGGCTCATCCGCTGTCACCGGGGCTACCTTGTAAACAAAAACAAGATACGCATCTTCCGCAACGATCGTGACGGTATGTACATCCGTCTTATGCACGACGGCATCCGCCAGATACCCGTATCCAAGTCCTACGCCTCCAACATACAACGTATACTATCACAGCACACCGAAGAGAAAGACGCGTAGCGAGTCATTCACAATCATCACATCCTCTTTTTCTTGCGCCATTCGCCACTCTATCCCTTGACGGGCAGTGCGCTATTTGGGACTAACCGCAATCAGATTGATGGCGAAAGAAGTTAGGCTATTCGGCATGCACACAACCTTTGCTCCCCAAAACAAAAGGCAAAAACAGTAATATGCTAAAACGATTCTTAAAGAAAACACGCTTTGAGTCCTACGATGATTTCATGCAGAATTATGAAGTGAACATACCCAATCACTTCAACTTTGCCTGCGGAGACAGCGACATCATACGCCCTCTACAAACATCCTCGTGTGGCAGAGTTTATTGACGAATTGCCTAAAACTGTCAGTGGCAAAATAAAACACTATGAAATAAGAAACAGATAAATAGACCTCTTCTTTTCCTAATACAACCTAACCTTATAGAAAAATCGCTTGTTGATTATTGGAGCCTAAACCCTTAATTAAAGAGCAGGAGCACGCCGCGAGGTACACTCCTGTTCGCATATTCCGCAAAAGCAATATAAGAAAGGGATTTCCTTGCATTGTCAATAATTTTAATTACTTTTGCCATCGTTTTTTAGAAGCAAGAAATGCACAAACAATTATAACAAGGCGATGAAAAAGAGAATCATGTTTGCAGCCACCCTCGTGGCATTGGCTTTGGGCACACAAGCCCAAGTAATCGAGAGCTATCAGGTACGCGATGCCGTTACATTGCGAGGTCCCATCGAAACAGACAGTATCAATACCGAAGGTCGTAAGTACGAAACCAGAAACCTGTTGGGCACGGCCATAGGCCTCAACCAAGACAATTATGCCACACAGACAATGAAAACCGACACAGCAGGATTCGTCACTCTAACTAAGGCCGAGGGTGAGCATCTCGTCTATGTAGTGAGTACTCGGATTCGTGCCGACCGTTTTATGAGAGGCAGATTGAAGGTGACATCTCCCGTACGCTGGGAAGCATTTGTCAATGGCGCATCAAGAATGAAAAAGGAGAATGCCGAAGACAGCCTCAATACGAAAGCTGCTCGTGACATCGCTCTGCGCATGGAGCCGGAACGCAATTATGAGATTACCATTAAGCTGCTCGCTCACAAAGACGACAAGGTGGCTCCTACCTTCAAGTGCGAATTTGTTGCCGACAAAGGATATGAAGAGGTGAACGTGTTCTCAGGCCATGACTTGAAGAATCGCTTTGCATTGGAAAACACGGTATATGGCAATCGCGTGATTGACGTGGCCATATCGCCCAGTGGAAAATACCTACTCACCCGCTATTGGAATAACTACAGCAAGGGCCGTCAACACGTATACGCTCAATTGTCGGAGACGAAGAGCGGGAAGGTGCTCCTCGCCAATGCCAAGGACGGCATGCGCTGGATGCCCAAGAGCGACAAACTGTATTATACCGTTTCGGCTGCCGTGGGTAACAACGTCATCATTCTCGACCCTGCCACGCTTACCGAAGAGGTGTTGTTGACAGAGATTCCCGCCGAAGGGTTCACCTGGGCGCCTACCGAGGACTACCTCATCTACTATCCCAATGAAAAGGGGCAGGCCGAGCAGGGCCCGCTGAAACGAGTAGTGACCCCACGCGACCGCATTCCCGGTTTCCGTGGACGCAACTTCCTCGCCAAGTATGACATCAAGAAGGGAACCACCGAGCGTCTTACCTATGGCAAGCGCTCGACACATCTGAACGACATCAGCCGCGACGGCTCAAAGATTCTCTTCAGCACCAGCGCCGAAAACGTTACCGTACGCCCCTTCGGAAGCACCTCAATCTATCAGCTCGACCTTGAGACCTATGAGATAGACACGCTCGTATACGAATGCGGCTTCATCAACAGTGCCAAATACTCGCCCGATGCCAAGCAAGTGCTCTTCCTCGGAAGCGCCGAATCGTTCGATGGAATCGGTAAGAACTGCGGCACACACCCCATCGCCAACGACTATGACAAGCAGGCGTTCATCATGGACCTCGCCACACGTGAAGTGACACCCATAACCAAAGATTTCAATCCTTCAGTCAACTTCCTGCAATGGAATGTCGCAGATAAAAACATCTATTTCAGTACCGATGACAAGGACGAGGTGAACATCTACCGTTACAACACCGCGAAGAAGACTTTCGAACAACTGCCCTTGGAGGTTTCTGTCATCCAACGATTCTCATTGCCCTCACAAAGCGCAACAATGGCAGCATACTATGGTCAGGATGACAACACAGCAGGCGTAGGCTACCTTTTCGACATGAAGAAGAAAACCTCGCGTCTTATCGCTGATCCCATGAGACCCATCCTCGATGAAATTGAATTAGGTGAGACCCACGAGTGGAACTTCACCGCATCAGACGGCACCCTTATTCACGGGAAATACTGCTTGCCCCCCTCATTTGACCCCGAAAAGAAATACCCTCTCATCGTATACTATTACGGTGGTACCACCCCCACAGTCAAAGGCATCAGCAACCCCTATTGCGCACAACTTTTTGCATCTCGCGACTATGTAGTGTATGTCATCCAACCCAGCGGCACCCTTGGCTATGGCCAGGAATTTGCAGCACGCCACGTCAACGCATGGGGCAAGCGTACGGCCGATGACATTATAGAGGGCACCAAACAGTTTTGTGCCGAACATCCCTATGTAGATGCCGAGCGCATCGGTTGTCTCGGAGCCTCGTACGGTGGTTTCATGACCCAATACCTGCAGACCCAAACCGACATCTTTGCCGCTGCCGTATCCCATGCCGGCATCAGCAACGTTACCAGTTATTGGGGCGAGGGCTACTGGGGCTACAGTTACAATGCCATAGCTGCCGCCGACAGCTATCCCTGGCAAAACCCCGACCTCTTTACCAAGCAAGGCTCGCTCTTCAATGCCGACAAGATCAACACCCCACTGCTGCTACTCCATGGTACCGTAGACACCAATGTGCCCATCGGCGAAAGCATACAGCTTTTCAATGCATTGAAAATTCTGGGTAAGACCGTAGAGTTCATCCAAGTGGAAGGCGAAGACCACTTTGTGGCCGATTATGACAAGCGCGTACTGTGGCACAACACCATCATGGCATGGTTTGCCCGCTATCTGCAAGGTAGCGATAAATGGTGGAATGATCTCTATCCTGAGCGCCATTTGTAAATCAAACAATACAATTTTGTAAATCAGACTGTTCAATTTTAGTTTTTTTACGAATAAATTATATAAAAAATCTGCAGAGATAGAGATTTTTCGGTAAATGTTAACTATCTTTGCACCATAAAAGGATAAATCTATATTATTATTTATAACATTTAATTAAAACGATGAAAAGAAATCAATTAACAATCCTTGCTGCGTCATTGCTCATGTTTTGTTCCTGCAGCAAAATTGGTGAGATGTCATCAAACTATTTCACTGTTACTCCTCAGGTTCTTGAGGCAGTGAATGGTGAGGTTCCTGTAACCATTTCAGGTACATTCCCCGAGAAGTTTTTCCCAAAGAAAGCAGTTATTACTGCTACTCCTGTTTTGAAATGGGAAAATGGTTCAGTTAGCGGTGAGACATACACCTTTATTGGTGAGAAGGTTGAAGGCAACGACCAAGTTATCCCTTATGCTCTCGGTGGTAACTTCACCATGAAGAGCGCTTTCGATTATGTTCCTGAGATGGCTAAGTCTGAGCTCTTCATTGAGTTTACAGCAAAGATTAAGAATAAAGAAAAGGCTATGCCCGCTGTAAAGGTTGCTGACGGTGTTTTGGCTACAGCAGAGTTGTATGCTCAGACTACAGCTTCTACCAAGCCCGCCAACGCAGCTGATGCTTTCCAGCGCGTCATCAAGCAGGCCAAGCAGGCTAACATCATGTTCCTCATCCAGCAGACCAACCTTCGTTGGAGTGAGACCAACTCTGACCAGATGAAGGATTTCACTGCAACATTGAAGGATGTTGATGCCGACAAGAAGAACAAAGCAATTGAAAACATTGAGGTATCAGCTTATGCCTCACCTGATGGTGCCCTTGACCTCAACGACCGTTTGGCTACACAGCGTGAGAAGAATGCCGAGAACCACGTAGGCAAACTCCTCAAGAAGAACAAGATTGAGACTAATGTTGATGCTAAATATACTGCAGAGGACTGGGAAGGCTTCCAGGAATTGGTAGCAGGTTCTAACATCGCAGATAAAGATCTCATCCTCCGCGTACTCTCTATGTACAGCGATCCCGAGGCAAGAGAGCGTGAAATCAAGAATATCTCTTCTGTATACAGCGAGTTAGCAGAGGAAATTCTTCCCCAGTTGCGTCGTGCACGTCTTACCTTGAACTACCAACTCATTGGTCGTTCTGATGATGAAATCCTTGCAGCTTTCAAGGAAAACGCTTCTGTATTGAGTGTAGAGGAGCTCCTTTATGCTGCTACCCTCGTGAAGAGTGCTGACGAAAAGGCTGCTATCTACAAGAAGACCACTGAGCTCTATGCCAATGACTACCGCGCATACAACAACCTCGCCGAGTTGGCAATCAAGGCTGGTGACTATGCTACTGCCAAGAACTATTTGAGCCGCGCTACTAAGTTGAATGCAGACGCAGCTGAGGTAAACACCAACTTGGGTATGATTGCCCTTATCGAGGGTAACGTAGCTGATGCAGAGAACTACCTCGTGAAGGGTACAGACTCTGAAGCTAACGCTGCTGCACTTGGTAACCTTTATGTGGCACAGGGTCAGTACGAGCGTGCTGTAAGCGCTTTCGGTGACACCAAGAGCAACGCTGCTGCACTTGCACAGATTATGTCAGAGCAGTACACTGTTGCTAAGAGTACACTTGATGCTGTAGAGGATGCCGATGCATATACTTACTATCTTAAGGCTATCGTAGGTGCCCGTACCAACAATGCAACTGCTGTAGCAGAGAATTTGGTAAAGGCCGCAAAGCTTGATGCAAGCATCGTAGAGAAAGCTAAGAAGGACATGGAGTTCAAGAAGTTCGCTGCTGCGCTCATGAATCTCTAATCTTAGAATCAAATAAATAATAAAAAGGGCGGGATTGACAGATTCCGCCCTTTTTTACAATCTCCTATGAAAGAATTCAGTTACGAACTCCTCATGAAGGTGCGCGACTACGAATGCGACCTTCAGGGTATTGTCAACAATGCCAATTACCAACACTATTTGGAACACACACGCCATGAGTTCTTACTCTCTATCGGGCTGAGTTTTGCCGATATGAGTTTTGCCGGATATGACTTTGTGGTATCCAAAGTGACGCTAAACTATAAGTCTCCGCTTCGCAGCCGCGATGAGTTTCGTTCAAGACTCTATGTTACACGTGAAGGTATCAAGTGTGTGTTCCATCAAGAAATCGTACGCGTATCAGATGGCAAGGTATGCCTCAAAGGCACGGTAGAAAGTGTATGCATACACAACGGGAAACTTGTGCGTAGCACACCCTACGATAGCATTCTTGAAGGGCATCTAACCAATAAATAATCCACCCAATATGGACAAAAAGGAATTACTGAGTCTCATCGCCCTACAACACATTCCCGGTGTAGGGAGCATCACAGCCAAAAGACTGCTTGAGAATGTAGGAAGCGCGGCAAAGATATTCGAGCATCGCACCGACCTGCCCTCAATGATTCCAGGCATACAGCCTTCGCTCATCAAGGCACTCGACTGTCCATCAGCTCACCAACGGGCAGAAAAGGAATTTGAGTTCATAGACAAACATCATATCACTTGCATAGGTTATCATGATGAGGCTTATCCATCCCGACTGCGCGAATGTGATGATGCCCCTATCCTGCTTTTCTATCACGGAAATGTCACACTCAATCCTCGCCGGATAGTAAGTATTGTAGGTACACGCAAATGCACCGATTACGGCCGCGACCTTTGTGAAAACTTTGTGCGTGACCTTGCCACATTATGCCCCGATACCCTGATTGTTAGCGGAGTGGCATACGGCATCGACGTATGTGCCCATCGTGCAGCCATCAAGTACGGACTTCCGACAGTAGGAGTGCTCGCCCATGGGCTTGACCGCATCTATCCTTCTGTGCATCGTAATGTGGCGGTTCAAATGACACAATGCGGCGGCCTGCTCACCGAATATATTAGCCATACGGAACCCGAACGACAGAATTTCCTCCAGCGCAACCGCATTGTTGCCGGTATGGCCGATGCTACCATTATCGTTGAGTCGGCAGCCAAAGGTGGCTCACTTGTCACAGCAAGCATTGCCAACAGCTATGGACGCGACTGTTTTACCTTCCCAGCACGTACTACCGACACCTCTTCTGCCGGATGCCACCGTCTCATACGCCACCATCAGGCAGCTCTCATCACCTCGGCCGAGGACTTCATAGAGGCCATGATGTGGGATACCTCTCAGAAGAAACATCCTGAGCCTATACAGCAGAATCTCTTCCCTGAGCTTAATGAAGAGGAGAGTCATATTATACAGGTCCTTGGCAAACATAGCGAGGGGACGACTATCAATACCCTCGTCATGGAGACCAACCTTGCGGTACATCGTCTCAGCGCTATCCTATTTGAACTGGAACTACGTGATATCGTACGTCCACTTGCAGGAAGCATCTATAAACTGAAAAGATAATTCATCTATAAATATAAATTCTTTATGGAACATCATCACCACCACGAAGCCGATGAGCACAGCAAGTATGAAGCTGCGTTGGCACTTTATGAGACAAACCTTTCTGACGATGAGGTAAAGGCAAAAACTGCCCATATCATCGAGAAATATGTGGCCGAGAACAACACGCTGGAGGTAAAGAAATTCCTCTTCAACTGCATCGACCTCACCACCTTGAAGACCGAGGACAGTGAGGAGAGCGTGCTGAAGTTTACCGAGCGTGTCAACGACTTTGAGGACAAGTATCCCGACCTGAAGAATGTGGCTGCCATCTGCGTATATCCCTGCTTTGCCAAGATCGTGAGCCAGTCACTCGAAGTTGAGGATGTAAATATCGCCTGCGTATCGGGTGGCTTCCCCTCATCGCAGACCTTTACCGAGGTGAAGGTGGCCGAGACAGCCTTGGCACTGGCCGATGGCGCTACGGAGATTGACATCGTCATCCCGGTGGGCAAGTTCCTCAGTGGAGACTATGAAGGAATGTGCGATGAAATCGAGGAAATCAAGACCATCTGCGGTGAGCGTCACCTCAAAACCATCCTCGAGACAGGCGCACTGAAGACTGCCGAGAACATCATGAAGGCCTCTATCCTCTCTATGTATAGCGGTGCCGACTTCATCAAGACCTCTACCGGCAAGCAGGAGCCTGCCGCCACACCTGAGGCTGCCTATGTGATGTGTCGTGCCATCAAGGCCTACCACGAGAAGACCGGACGCAAGGTGGGCTTCAAGCCTGCGGGTGGCATCAAC
>JAFWXS010000013.1 GCA_017517925.1 Bacteroidaceae bacterium
AACTCCTCTTCGCCGAAGTTCACCTTGTATGAGCCATCAGCAGGCTGAATGGTGAAGAGCGCCTTCTGTCCGTTCACCTCTTCGATGGTCACGCCCTTGTCGAGCAATGCCTTGGCCTTGGCAGCGAAGTACTTCTTCAGCGTGTCAGCATCAGCTGTAGAGATTACGATAGGCTCGTCTGCTACCCACTTCTCGGCGAGTGCCACCACAAACTTACCCATCACCTCCTTGTCAGCGGTGAGTTCCTTCACGGCATCGCCTACTACCTTGTCAGAAACCAGTGTAGCCACCTCACTCTTGAGGGCGTTTACAGACTGGCCTGCAAAGAGACGAAGCTCTGACTTTGTGTTTTCCATCAACTCTCCTGCCTGTTTTTGAGCGGCAGCAATCAAGGCGTCTGCCTCTTTGCGAGCCTTCTCAACGATTTCGGCAGCTTGGGTATTAGCAGCGGCCACAATGCGTGCAGCCTCCTCATTACCCTTCTCTACTCCATCCCGAAACATTTTTTCGGTCAATTCCTGAATATTCTTTTCCATACTATAATAGTTTTTTGCGTATTTTGTCATATCAATTTGGCAAAAGTACGAAATAAAATTTAATTAGACGATAAAAAAACAAAGAAACTATTCGGTTTTTTGTTCATAACATATTGACAAGGGCACGAAAAAGGGATACAAGGACAAGAGAAAAAATAAAGGCAGATAAATTTGTGTTTTCGCGCTCCTTGCACTATATTTGCAAGATATAATAGTTTTAACCTAAAAGCAAAGAATCTATGTGGAGAAAATTCTGCGGCTGGTTGCTCAAGCGCATGGGATGGACAGTAGACAATGACACCATCGTTCCTGAAGACAAGTGTATCATCCTTGGCGTTCCTCACACTTCGGGATGGGATTTCGCTATCTCATACCTTTTTTATGAATCGATAGGCGGAAATGCCAAGGTGATGATCAAGAAGGAATTCTTCTTCTGGCCTTTGGGCGGACTGCTACGCAAATTGGGTGGGCTCCCCGTAGACCGCAAGAATGCAACCCGAATGGTACTCAGCACCATCCATGAGATGAAGGCAGCCAAGGAGTGCCACCTGGCCATCGCCCCCGAAGGCACACGCAAGCCCATCAAGCGTTGGAAAACCGGATTCCACACCATTGCCCGCGAGGTAGGCTGCTCCGTATACATGGGCTACTTCGATTGGAAAACCAAGCATGTGGGATGGGGCAAAAAGATAGAACTCACCGACGATGCCCGTGCCGACATGAAGCGCATACAGGAGATGTACGAAGAGATGCATCTGGAGGGCAAACACAAAGAAATGTATATTACACACTAATTAACCATAAACCTACTATCTATGATTCAACTTTACAAGCGTATGCAGCGCATGAGGGAAAACTATGTGGACACCCTCGCCAAACTCTATGAATATGCTACTACAGCATACGCCAAAAACCAGTACACCCAATGGTACGATACCAAAGAGGGAGGCTACACCTACAAGTCATTCAAAGGCAAGTGCGACAGTCTCTCCAAGAAACTTACCCAATATGGCATCAGTACCGGTGACAAGGTAGCCATCTTGTCGCAGAGCATGCCCAACTGGTCGGTAGCCTTCTTCGCCACCTCACCTTTTGGCCGCATAGCCATCCCCATTCTTCCCGACAGTTCGGAAAATGAGGTAACCAATATCATCAACCACTCGGAGAGCAAGGTACTCTTCGTTTCGCAACGTCTCGCCAGCAAGGTGAGCCAAGAGGTGAAGGACAAGATGACCCTCATCTTCGACATCGACACCTTAGAGATACTCAAAGCCGATGACGAGAAGTTCACCTGCGACGGACGCACCACCATCCCCACCCCCGATGACATCGCTACCATCATCTACACCTCGGGTACTACAGGCAGTGCCAAGGGCGTAGTACTGAGCCACCGCAACCTGACCTCGAACGTTATCACCTGCTACCACTCATGCAAGCGCACAGAGAAGGACCGTTGGCTTTCCGTATTGCCTATGGCCCACACCCTGGAGATGACACTGAGTATGCTCTACCCCATGTACTGTGGAGCTACCGTATACTACCTGCCCAAGCCCCCTGTGGCATCGCTCCTGATGAAGGCGCTCAAGATAGTGAAGCCCACCACCATGCTCACCGTACCGATGATTATCGAAAAGGTGTACAAGGGCAGTGTGCTCCCCACCATACAGAAGAGCCGCACGCTCACCTGGATGAACGAGCACATGAACGGACTGATGTGCAAGATTATCGGTATGAAGATCAAGAAGACCTTTGGCGGACACATGTCGTTCTACGGCATCGGCGGAGCCAAGCTCGACCCCGAGGTGGAACGTTTCCTCCTCAAGGCCGGGTTCCCCTATGCCATCGGCTATGGACTCACCGAAACCTCTCCCCTGCTGGGATACTCCATGAAGAGCTGGCGTGCAGTAGGCTCGTTCGGCTATCCCGTATATAACGTACAGTTGAAGCTCCACAACGTAGATCCGCAGACAGGCGAAGGCGAAGTGGTAGCCAAGGGGCCCAACGTGATGCTCGGCTATTACAAGGATCCCGTGCGCACGAAGAGCGTGTTCACCGAAGACGGATGGTTCCGTACCAGCGACATCGCTATACAGGACGAAAAGGGTCGCTTCTACATCAAGGGTCGTAACAGCAACATGATACTCGGTCCTTCGGGCGAGAACATCTACCCCGAAGAGATTGAGAACGTCATCAACAACGTGGAGGGAGTGAGCGAATCGATCGTCGTAGAGCGCGACGGACGCCTCGTGGCTCTCGTGCAACCGATAGACAACTACATCGACTGGGACAGCGAGTTTGAAGACAAGTTCTACGAGAAACTTGACTCTTGGAAAGCCAAAGTGCTCGGTAATGTGAACAAGAGCGTAAACAAGTCATCACAGGTGAGCTCCGTAGAGGTAATGAAAGAGCCCTTCGAGAAGACTGCGACACAGAAGATACGCCGCTTCAAATACAAAGAATCGGCTCCCACGGTAGAGCAGGAGAAGAAATACAACAAAAACGAAAAGAAAGATTGACATTTTAGCAAGAGACACCAAACAAATAGGGTTGACCCTCAAGAATTATCGGGTCAACCCCTTACAAAAAGTAGGTATACCCACTAAACTTCGAGGGCATACTTATTTTTTGTAAGGCCACAAACTTTTTTCACAATCTGGCGTTATATAGTCAGAGCAACAGCAAAAGCTGCTACCTTACATAAATAACTTTTTCTTAATCATTCAATCTACCGGGCTGCTCCTCTTAGGGATAAGGGGAGCAGCTATTTTGTATGATACAAAGTCTTGGGGACGATAAAAACATGTACAACTGCTGTACCGTTTGCAAAATTATCATTATCTTCGCAGTATCATTCTACCTGCTCACACACGATGGACAATCACTACCTACACATATATAAAGCCTCGGCTGGATCGGGAAAGACCTTCACCTTGGCAGTCAACTTCATCCGCCTGCTCATAGAGCAGCCCGACAACTACTGTCACATCCTTGCAGTCACCTTTACCAATAAGGCCACAGCAGAGATGAAGCAGCGCATCCTCGGCAAGCTCTACGGTATTGCCCATAGCCTACCCGACTCGGAAGCCTACTACGAGGAGGTGAGGCGCGCTACTGGACTTGGTGAGAACCTGATCCGCACAAGGGCGGCACAGGCACTCGAGATGCTGATACATGACTACAGCCACTTCCGCGTAGAGACCATCGACAGCTTCTTCCAATCGGTGCTGCGCGGCTTGGCGCGCGAGCTTAACCTGGGCACGGGAATGACCATCGAACTGGACACCAAGCGCGTCATCGGTGAGGGGGTGGACCTGCTGCTGCGCGAGCTATCGGCCGACGACCCCACCCTGCTATGGATAGAGAAGTACATCGGCAGCGAGATGGACGAGGGAAAGCACTGGAACATCACCGACAGCCTGAAGGACTTTGCACGCAACATACACGACGAGGCCTACCAGCAACAGGCCGACAACCTGCGCGCCCAGTTGCAGGATGCCGACATCATACGCCGCCTGCGCAAGCAACTCACCGAAGAGCGTAATCGCGCCAAGAAAACAATCGACACACAAGTCGCCTCCTTCTTCCAGCTACTGGATCAGAACACCCTCACCGTAGACGACTTGAGCTACGGAGCAGGAGGCGTATGTGGCTACTACCTCAAGCTACGTGCCGGAGAGTACAACACCGAGTTCACCCCCCGCACCACCGATGCGAGCCTGCGCCCCGAGGCTTGGGCTACCTCCAAGTCACCCCGCAAGAAAGAGATTGTCGCTCTGGCATCCCATACCCTGATGCCCCACCTCAACGACACAGAGAAACTGCGCTCCCGCGAGATACACACCATCAACACGTGTGACCTCGTACTGCGCCACCTCTACCAACTGCAGCTCATCAATATCATCCACGACCGCATATTGCAACTCAACCGCGAGGAAAACCGCTTCCTCCTGGCCGACACATGCCGTATGCTGAGCCAGATGCAGACGGGCGACAGCTCCTTCGTATTCGAAAAACTGGGCTACTACATACGCCACATCATGATCGACGAGTTTCAGGACACCTCACGCATGCAGTGGGACAACTTCCTGCACCTCCTGCGCGAAGGGCTCTCACAAGGCAACGAAAGCATGCTCGTGGGCGACGTGAAGCAGGCCATCTACCGATGGCGTGGCAGCGACTGGCGTATCCTCAACGGTGAGGTACACCACGAACTGGGTCTCTACACACCGCGCGAGGCACACCGCCTGACAGTGAACCGCCGCAGTATGCGCGAGATTGTGGAATTCAACAACCACCTCTTCAATCGCTGCAACACGCTGCTCACCGACCTCCTCGGCGAAGAGCATGCCACACCGCTCATCCAGGCCTACAGCGATGTGGAGCAAGAGCACAAGGAGAAGCGCGAGGGCTATGTGCGCGTGAGCGATGTCACCCACAAGAAGGGCGAGAATGCCGACGAGGTGATGTGCCGCGAAGTACTGCACACCATCGAGGAGCTGTTGGCCAATGGCATCAGTGAGAAGCACATCGCCCTACTGCTACGCACCAACACACAGATACAGCGTATCGTAGACTACATGGCCATACATGCCCCCACGATACACATCTTCTCGGCCGACGCCTACCGTCTCGATGCCGCCACCTCGGTAAACATGCTGGTCGACACCTTGCGTTGGATTGCCGATTCCGAGCAGAGCGTGGCCCTGCTGCAAGTAGCTATCCACTATCACCGCAACGTATTGGCTGACGGACTCCCCTCGGCCGACATCATCGCCCTGCGCCCACAAGGATACGGACTCCCCGAGGCACTCATCGCTCAGCACAATGCCCTGCAGCAGATGCCGCTTTACGAGCTTACCGAACAGCTATACCGCACCCTGCAACTACACCACATAGCCGACGAAGACGGCTACCTGATGGCCTTCTTCGATCAATTGTCAAACTTCTGCACCACCAAGACAGGAGGCATCAAGGAGTTCATACACTACTGGGACGACGAGCTGAAGAGCAAAGCCATCCCCTCGGGTGGAGCCGACGGCATAGAAGCCATGACAGTACACAAATCGAAAGGACTCGAGTTCCACACCGTCATCATCCCCCACTGCGAATGGGAGCTCAACAAGTATGGCAACACCCTGTGGATAGCCTCCGACGAATCGCTCCCCACCCCGCTCGCCACCAATCCCATCCCCTACTGCGAAGCCATGAAGCACTCGGCCTTCGCCACAGCCTATCATGAGGAGTACCTACAGCAGATTGTAGACAGCTACAACCTCCTCTATGTAGCCTGCACACGCCCCAAGGCCAACCTCATCATCCTCAAGAGCACCTCGAAGAGCGCTGTAGCCAAAGGCAAGGTGATGAACAATGTAGCCCAGCTCATCACTGCCGCACTCGGCAGCAATGCCGAGGGTATGCTTGAATATGGCACACTGGCCATTCCGACGGAAAGGAACGGAAACAATGACACAGACGAAAAGGTAAACCCACTCGAGGCACACCCCGAGCCGTTCACTGTAACGATGTGCTCCGAAGAGCTGAGCGTACACTTCCGTCAGTCGAACCTCGCCAAGCGCTTCATTGCACAAGCAAAGGAGGACTCCTCCACCACAGCCACCGACAAACAAGAAAAGAAGTCTCCTACCCTCTCGTTCCTCGACCGTGGCCTGCTGCTCCACGAGTTGTTTGCCATGATACATACTGCCGCCGATGTACCCTCAGCCATCGCCTGTATGGTGCGCGAAGGCCTCATCGACACCGCCACACAACACGAGATAGAGCACATCGTACACCGCGCCCTCGCGCAGCCCCAGGCTGCCGACTGGTTCTCGGGAAAGTATGAATTGTTCAACGAGTGCACCATCCTCTACCGCGACGAAACAGGCAACGTACACCGTATGCGCCCCGACCGCGTGATGACCGACGGCGAACGCTTCATCATCGTCGACTTCAAGTTTGCCCGCGAACGCGACGAGCACCACGATCAAGTGAGGGGATACATGCTGCAGCTGCGCCGCATGGGTCACACCGATGTGGAGGGATACCTGTGGTATGTATATGAAAATAGGGTAAGCGAGGCGTAAAGTCTGTAGCGTATTAACTTCACTTCATATCTACAAACTGCAACGTAAAAGTAGTGCATACATTCGGGCGCGACGTGGCAGTGATGTTGCCGCCGTGGGCCATCATGATCTGCTGTGCCAAGGCGAGGCCGATGCCCGAACCGTTCTTCTTGGTCGAATAGAAGGGCTCGAAGATATGCTCCATGCGGTTCTCGGGGATGCCGGGGCCGTTGTCAGTCACGGTGATGTAGGGGATGCCGCCGGTCTGTGATGCACGCACCTCGATGCGTGCATCGTCGCACCCTTCGAGCGACTGTGCGGCGTTGCGTACGAGGTTGATGAGCATGAGTGTCAGCAGGTTGGGGTCGGCATAGAGGCGCATTTCGGTCGGGGCATTGAGTTCGAGCATGCAGTGCCCCTTCTCGTTGCGCAGCAAGCGGCCCAGCTTGGCAAAGTGTTCGCTGACGACGATGTGCTGGCATTTGGGCTCGGGCACGTTGGTCAGCTGATGATACGAGGCGAGGAAGGTGTTGATGCCCTCGGCCTGCTCGTTGATGATGGTGAGGCACTCGTGTGTACGTTCCTTGTCATACTCCTCAGGACGGTGCAGCACATCGGCCGTGAGCGATACGATGGGTGCCACGGTGTTGCGCAGCTCGTGGGTCATCACACGTAGCATGCGGTCGTAGTACTTCTTGCGCCACTCCAGTTCATGGCTCTCGGCCCAGTAGAGCTGCAAGATATGGTTCATGTCGGTCACGGCAGGGCCTATCATCGGGTCTTTCGACTCCACAAAGCGCAGGGTGAGGTCGCGCCCGCGCAATGCATTCAGGAAATGGCGCATCTGGCGCATGGGAAAGCGCAACACACACCACAGCCAGGACAACGAGACTGCCAATACGACCGCCGAAGTGATGACCCAGCGTTTGTCGCCTGTATATATGAATAGGTATAGTATGAGTGTATACGCGAGCAGTACGCTGAGCAGTGCGCCTATGAGGTGCAGCGTGTAGTGTCGGTTAATGGATGATGCCATGTTTCTTCAGTTTGTTGTATAGGGTTTGGCGGCTTATGCCGAGCTTCTGCGCTACGGAGGTGAGGTTGCGGTCCGACTCCTCCCAGGCGGTGCGTATGAACTGCAGTTCCAGCTCTTCGAGCGTCAGTGTGGAGCGCTGCCCGTCACTGTCGACAGGCTGTATGGCCTCGCGCCTCCACTGCCTGTCGGGGCACATCAGCATGGTGCGCTCGATGGTCTCTTCCAACCGGCCGAACTCCTCGTCCCTCACCATCGTGAGCAACAGTTCCATGGCCTCGTCGGTCACCTCGGGCTCGGGCCGGAAGTAGGTCGAGGAGTAGCGCTTCACGAGCGAGCGTATATATGAGCGTGCCACGCTCATATCGTCCGATGTCTTCGTTGCCGTCTTGCGTGCCATCGCCTCGCGCCGTTTCTCTATGGCCGCGGTGAGTGTCAGTATCAGGCGTTCGTTGTTCCACGGCTTCTGCACAAAGTCATCGGCTCCCTGCTTGAGCGACTCCACGGCCAGCGGCACATCGCCAAAGGCCGTGATGAGCACCACGGCGGGCGGACACTCCAATCCGCTGCGCTGCTTGATGCGTTCGAGCCAGAAGAGTCCGTCCTTTCCGTCGAGTCGCCCTGCACCGAAGTTCATGTCGAGCAATACGGCATCCACATCGCCAGCCACGATGAGTGCCGGTATCAGTTGTGGGTCCTCCACGGTCACCACCTTGGTGAACGCGCCCTTGAGCACCATGCCCAAGGTCTTCAGTATGCCCTCATTGTCGTCGATAACGATAATCTTTGCGTCGGTCATATTATATTTCTGTAGTTAAATGGAGTAAAATGGAGTTATCACTTCGCTTTCGCTTCGTTAAGGAGATAAAGGCCAATAGTAACATACGTGCGAAAGGACTATCGGCATTTATCTACCTTTAATTCCCTTTATCTTCTTCTTGACAAAGGTACTCCGATTTAAAAGAAAATCACAGAAAACGGACGAAAAACTCCCGTTGACGACAAAAAGTGTCAAAAAATTGGACACTTTTCACCCGAAAACGCATTTTCTTCATTTTTTCTTGCGATGGTGCTTGCGCGGACGATTAACTTCGCAGAGGAAAAAAGCAAACTTATAAACTCAAAACAATATGAAAGAGTTTTTCAAAAATCTCGGACGCTACAAAGTGTCGTCCACGCTCAACATCATCGGCCTGGCCATTGCGTTTGCCTCGGCCTACATCATCTTGGTGCAGGTGAACTTCGACCTAAGCTACAACAAATGCTTCCGCGATGCCGACCGCGTGTTCCGAGTAGAGATGGAATCGCGATGGGGCG
>JAFWXS010000151.1 GCA_017517925.1 Bacteroidaceae bacterium
CAATGGTTCAAACAACAATGTGAAGCACGAGTCGCCATCTTCGGGCATAAACAACTCTTTGCCAATCTCTATATCTCTACTATCAAGCAGTTTGCATTCTATGCCTTGTGCCACGAGACGAGTGCACGCTGCGACCCGAATCCAGTAGTTCGGTTGGTTGAACCCACGAATGGTTAGCACGGTAGCCGTGTCGGTCAGTTCTACCTTTTCAAAGACAATCATCTTCGTATTGGCTGCTCCCACCAACGGAAATTCAATCACTTTGTTCTCTTTCGCACACGCCCCCAGCAGCACCGCCACGGCAAGGGCAAGGAATAGTTTGGTTGGTTTCATTGTGTTCATCTTGTGTGTTATTCCATCTATAAGACGGAGAAAAGCCCAGAAAGTTACAGAGGTCGTGATATTTTTTTATTTATTCATAGTCAATTTACGGACATTTATGTTGAGAAGAAAGGAAAACGATCTGATTACTGAAATGTCCATGCCAGAACTTCACAGCCCCGGCATGGATTGGTCTTGACCATTTTATCTAAATTACTTTATTGGTATTTATTTGATTATTCTAGGACTATACTTAAATAGGTGCTGATTCTTTCTTAAATTCTCGATGTTGAGGTGCATAATTGTTTCACCTTTCCAATTGGCTGCCCAAGAGTCGAAGGGTTCACCATCAGGCTCTATGTATGAAACACTTTTTGCACTTTCAGATAGTGGCTCAAATACATAAATGAATGCAATGAAATCTCCAGAGTATCCTTCCATCCAGAATACATGCTCATTGCAGGGAAGTCCTAATGTCTCTTTTAATTTATAACAGTTGCCACGTTCGTCAACAAGCATCGTGTTTGGATTGATGTAGAAATATTCGCGCATCCAGTTCTGTTCGATTCCACGGGCAAGATAGGTGGCTTCGGGTGTACGCCATAGTGCCATCTTTTCATTGCCTTCGGGCTTAATCAGATGTGCATCGGTATATACCGCCCATGCATGGCCATCGCTCTTTGTGTAGTTGGGGGCCTCCTCTTTAACAAGTTTAGGCAAGTGGTATTCGGGTGCTTTGTCATAGAAGGTTGCTTTGTCACTCTCGCGGGTTAGGTGAAGTTCTCTACCACGCATGAACCAGTTGGGGACACCATAGATGGCAATCTCTGTGGTTTTGCGAGGCAATTTAGGGAAATAAATCTGAAAGTCGAGGATAGTTCCTTTCTTTGATTTCACGGCAAAGTATTTGCCCCAGCCACATTCGGGAACGGAGCGTATGGCTCGGTAGTTGATGCCCGTTTCCAAGTCTACGATTGCCGTTTCCTTAGATGCTAACCAGAAGTTTTGCAATACATCGGCCGGCATTTGGAAATAACAGTGCAATACGGTGTAGCCACCTTCCTCTTTCAGCTCATAGGACAAGCCTACCACCCCTTCTCTCTCCACTACATTGAAAGCCGTAAACTCTTTCACGTTTTCTGCCACGGGGACACTGTCTGCCCAAAGGATTTCTGTCTGGTTGTTCCAGTCCTCGGTGTTGCGCCATACGACAGTGGTCTCTTGTGTCTGCTCGTCTACCGTAATTTCTGGGGCTCCAATCATCATGGTCCCTCCAAATGATGCTAAAGTACTGGAACCTTCATCGTTTGTTCCGCATTTGCATGAAGTAATGGTCATTCCTACAACAGCTGCAAGGATGATGAATAGGTTTCTTCTCGTTTTCATATTGTTTGTGATTTAGAGTTTGTAATACATATATTTCTTATTAAAGGGCGCATGCTTATCCCTAAAATTCATATAATTGGTGTTTGATATACTCACCCCTATCGGTGCATTCACTCCATAGAGGAAGGTGGTATTGCCTATCTTTTCTGCCAGCCACATGTGATGACGGCCTTCGTGCATATCGTCCAACTCGAAGAAAAACTCTTCTTGCGACAGGCGAAGTTGATAGCCTGGACTATTGTTATTGTACCAACAGGCTACTTGAAGCAAACGACCGAAGACATCGACCTGCATTTCATCGGGGAACACGTAGAGGTAGTTCGTGGCATTGGCAGTAGAGGTGCTATCGAGCATTTCTTCTTGTATGCCATAGTAGCCTGCGAGCTTTACGATGAACTCATCTACGAGCGCGGGACTCTGGTATTCAAGTTGCTCCTTGTCGTCAGCAGATGCATAGACTATATTGTCTTTCTCTGTGCATGTTTCTGTCTGTAAGACAGCAATTTGGTTTCCTGTGAGCTTATCTCCTGTATATGTATAACCGATAAAGACTGCTACTACTATACATGCCGCCACTGCAGCCCACGGCCAAAGGACGATGCGCTGGGGTTGTACCTCGGCACGAGCCATCAACCGCTCGTTGAGGTCGGCAGGAATCTGCGGACACCGGCTAGCACGACGGGCCAGCGCACTGCGCAGAGCCGCATCTTGTTGCTTGTTGTCGGGTATGTTGCTATTCATATTGGAGTGATTGGATGATTCTATATAGTTTACGTCTTGTTCGACTTAGCCGTGATGCTACGGTAGATGGAGTTGAGTCGGTAGTGTAGGCAATGTCCTTGATGTTCATGTCGTCAAAGTAGAACATCATGATGAGTGCCATCTCATCGGGAGGGAGATAATCCAGCGCATGCTCTATCAACTGTATCATCTGTTCATCTTGCTGTTGGAAGACCTTGCTCATGGCTTCGTCCTGTATGCTCTCCAGATCCACATCACGGTCATCAACATAGATTATCGGCTGAGGGGTGCGCCGCACAAAGTTGAGCGACTCATGATAGGCTATGCGGCTCATCCAAGTTGCCAACGAGGCTTGCTTCGCATCGTACGACTGGATATTGCGGAAAACCTTGACAAACACATCTTGATAAACTTCCTCAGCATCCTCCTGGCAGGTGACGATTCTGGCCACTTGGCCAAAAATCATCTCACCATACTGCTGAAGCAGATAGCGCTGGGCTTGCGCTTCCTGTCGGCAAAGGCATTGTATGAGTTTGTCTGTCGTTTTATACATCACGTTTGTGTGGCTTGTCACTCTTATATACACGGAAAAGCCGAAAACATTGCAGCAAAATTTAAAAAAAAAGATGATTCGTATGATTTCTCCCAAACACTGAGAAGTCCCGAGACTTACAAGAGTAAGTTTTATTATAAACGAGGAGACGTAACGACAATTCCTGACTTGTCCGTTGCTTCACTCTTGCCTCTTGCCTCCACAGATGACATCGCAAAACTCGGCAGAGAGTTTCTTGCGGATGCGTTCCTTGCGTTTACGTATGGTGGCTGTGGTGGTGTGACCGAGGTGGGCAAGGATGGCATTGGAGTAGCCGAGGAATATACCCAATGCGCAGATGAGTTCCTGGTCGTTGAGGTCACCATTGTCGAGTAGGGTGCGGCATGCCTCACTGAATGCGTCAAGCAGAGTGCGCTCTATCTCACGAGTCGTTTCATAGGAGAGGTCGGGAAGTTCTCTTTCGTTGACTTGCATGGTGGCGATGTCGTTGTACACGGATGTCTGTGCGAAGACTTTACGACCTTGGGCAAGCGTGTCGCTCAATCGCTCGACCTTGGTGGGTGTGTTCTTTGCGACAGGAGCTGCAGGCTCGGCATGGCGACGGCACTTGGTGGTGCGATACACCACATACAGTCCCACGACAAGGACTGCGGCAATGGTCACGATGGGGATGAGCGGCTTGCGCTTACTTGTCGGAGCGATGACATTGGCTTGCAACTGACTCTTGAGTTGCTCCATCGTCATGGGCTCAAACACGCGGCTCTCGCGTATCTTCATGTGCAGTGCCTTGTGGCGACTGGCCGAGTCGGGCATCTCGCGACTGTCGTAGATGTTCCAGAGGATATGGTGACAGATGTACTCGATGGCATCGTTCGGGGTGTGTGGCGCTTCCAATGCGAGGTAGGCATAGTGCAATGCCGAGTCCTGGGCACCGAAGTGCCAGAGGTCATCGGCTTTATAGGCCATGCAGGTAGGGTAACTCTCGTGCTCGGATCCTACCAGTTCGAGGTATTGGTTGAGGTACTGCAGGGCCTGCTCGTAGTCGTGCTTCACGTACGCCTCTATCCACCGCAGGGTGAACAGGGCATCGGCACGCAAGGTGTCGTTGGCATCGCTGCGCACCACGATGTTGGCAAAGTGATAGATGGCTTTGTCGAAGAGCATCATGCGCCGTTCATTGTCATCTGAGCCTACTTGGTTGGCTTTCGCGAGCAACTCGTGTGCCATGTATTGTTCTTCGTTAGGGGAGTACCTTTTCTTGTCGCTTGTGGCGTTGCAAGCGTAAAGCAAGACTACACCGATGGCGAGAAGTATATGTGCGGATGTTTTCATAGCATTGTAACGGATGTTTTGCACTGCAAATATAGGCAATTCTCCGTTCCCCGACGAGGAAACGTGCGTGAAAAAAGTGTGACAAATGTGTGACAAAGTGTGGTGCGGGGTTGCTGTCGCTTTGGATAATTGTACGATAAAGCGTAAATTTGCAGCAAATTTTGCATAAAGTTGGGAAAAATGATGAAAAGAAATATTTTACTCCTTCTCCTATTGACGGTGGTGATGCTCCCCTCGCGTGGTGCCGAGCCGCTGAAGCGCGAGTTTCGCGGTACGTGGATACAGGTCGTGAACGGGCAATTCATCGGCATGACAACTGACGAGCTACAGCAGACCTTGGGAGCTCAGCTCGACGCCCTGCAGCGGGCGGGCATCAATGCGGTGATCTTCCAGGTGCGTCCTGAAGCTGATGCTCTCTATATGAGTTATTACGAGCCATGGAGCCGCTACCTCACGGGCGAGCAGGGCGTTGCCCCCGACCCCTACTGGGACCCCCTGCAGTGGATGGTGGAGGAGTGTCACCGCCGCGGCATGGAGCTGCATGCGTGGATAAACCCCTACCGCGCCAAGACGAAGGGGACAAAGACGCTGGGGCTGAAGCATCCCTACAAGAAGAACCCCGAACGGTTTGTCGAGTATGACGGGATGCTCATCTTCAACCCTGCCTTGCAGGAGAACCGCGACTACATATGCACCATCGTGACCGACATCGTGAAGCGCTACGACGTGGACGGGCTGCACATCGACGACTACTTCTACCCTTACCCCGTGCCGGGAGTGGAATTTGATGATGAACTTTCATACCGTGCCGACCCGCGCGGATTCACCGACAAGGGCGACTGGCGACGCGACAACGTGAACCTCCTCGTGGAGCAGCTGCACAGAACCATACGCGGAGTGAAGCCGTGGGTGAAGTTCGGTATATCACCCTTCGGAATCTACCGCAACCGGAAGAGCGACCCCGAAGGTAGCCTCACCAATGGATTGCAGAACTACGATGACCTTTATGCCGACATTCTCTTGTGGATAGACAAGGGGTGGGTAGACTATACCATACCGCAACTTTACTGGGAGATAGGGCACAAGGCTGCCGACTATGAGACCCTCGTGGCTTGGTGGGCCGAACATGCCACGGGCCGCCCCCTCTACATAGGACAGGATGTGATGCGCACCGTGAAGGCCGCCGATGGTTCTCGCCCTGGACAGCACCAGCAGGCACGCAAGATGGAACTGCAACGCAGCTACGGGAGCATAGGAGGAAGCTGCCAATGGCCTGCCAGCCCCGTGGCCGACAATGCGGGAGGCTATGCCACGGCACTTAGCGAGGAGTATCACCGGTGGCTGGCATTGCAGCCCGAATACCCCTTCATAGACAAAAAGGCACCAAGGAAGGTGAAGAGGCTGGAGGTGATAACCACCGACGGCGGCCCCGTGCTGTGCTGGACCGCCCCGAAATACAAGAAGGAGATGGACCGCGCGGTGAAGTACGTGGTATACCGCTTCGCCAAGGGCGAGAAACGAAACCTCGACGATGCCACCAAGATAGTGGGCTTCACGCAGAGTACATTCTTCCCACTCACCCGACAGGAGGAAAAGGTGAAGTGTACCTACGTGGTGACCGCCCTTGACCGCCTGCACAACGAATCGAAGCCGCGGAAGGAGAAAATAAAGCTATAAACAAAGTTTATTCGTCCGTTTTTATTACCTTTGCAGTTTCGGATAAAAAGAAATGGTGGCACGGCTATACAGATATATCATAGTAGGGATCATGGCAATGGCCTGTTCGCTCGGTTCGTATGCCCAACGGACGAGGGCGGGAAGGAACCTTGCCGCAACCGACACTGTAGCCTCGGTGTTGCCCACAGCTGACAGCACGCTTGTGGCAGTCTCGGACTCAATCCCCAGCGATACCGTGGACCAGAAGCGCGATGAGCTGGAAGCTCCCGTCATCTACCAGTCGCAAGACTCGATGGTGTGGTACAAGAACGGCAATGCCTACCTCTATGGGGCGGGGCAGGTGAACTACCAACAGATAGAGCTCAAAGCCAACGAGATAACCATCGACCTGGAAACCTCTACCGTGTATGCGCAGGGTACTGCCGACTCTACCGGTTCGGTGAAGGGGCGCCCCGTATTTGCCGACGGGGGGACACCTTACGAGTCGAAGACGATGAGCTATAACTTCAAGTCGCGCAAGGGACTCATCAACAACGTCACCACACAGCAGGGCGAGGGTTACATGACCAGCAATACGGTGAAGAAGGGACCCGACAACGAGTTCTATATCCGCAACGGTCGCTACACCACCTGCGAGGAACACGAGCACCCGCACTTCTACCTATCGCTCACTCGTGCCAAGATGCGCCCCAACGAAGATATCGTATTCGGTCCCGCCTACCTCGTGGTGGCCGATGTGCCGCTGCCTCTGGCATTGCCCTTCGGATTCTTCCCCTTCACCAAGGATTACTCGTCCGGGTTCATCATGCCCTCGTATGGCAACGAGCTGGAGCGCGGATTCTACTTGCGCGACGGAGGATACTATTTTGCCATCAGCGACCTCATGGACCTCAAGCTCACGGGTGAAATCTTTACCAAAGGGTCGTGGGGAGCCAGTGCCATATCGAACTACCGCAAGCGATACAAGTATTCGGGCAACGTGAACCTCAGCTACATGGTGACCAAGAAGGGTGAGAAGAACATGCCCGACTACTCGGTGTCGAAAAACTTCAAGATCGTATGGAGCCACCGACAGGATGCCAAAGCCAACCCCAACCAGAACTTCTCGGCCAGCGTCAACTTTGCCACCTCGAACTATGAGCGCAATAACCTCTCGAGCATGTATAACCCTGCACTCACCTCGCAGAGCATACGCACCTCGAGCGTGAGCTATTCGCGCAGCTTCCCCGACGCCAAACTCAACCTCTCCAGCTCGTTCAACATATCGCAGAACATGCGCGACTCGACCCTCTCGCTCACGTTGCCCTCGCTCAACTGGTCGGTGAGCCGCGTATATCCCTTCAAGAAGAAGAAGGCACGCGGCGAGGAGAAGTGGTACGAGAAGATCTCGTTCACCTATAGCGGCTCGCTGAGTAACAGCATCACCTCAAAGGAGAGTGAGATATTGGAGAAGAGTCTTGTCAAGGACTGGCGCAACGGCATCAAGCACTCGATACCCGTCAGCGCCACGTTCACCGCATTCAAGTACATCAACATCACCCCATCGTTCAACTATACCGAGCGATGGTATAGCTATAAGGTGAACCGCTCGTGGGACGAGGAACTCATGCGCGAAGTGAGAGACACCACCTATGGCTTCAACCGCGTGTACAACTATAACCTCTCCATCAGCGCCAATACCAAGCTCTATGGTTTCTACAAACCTCTCATTGGCAAGAAGGTGCAGATGATACGCCACGTCCTGACCCCCTCGGTGAGCTATACGCTGACTCCCGACTTCGGGGACTCGCGTTACGGATACTACAAATCGTACACCTATACCGATGCACAGGGCGAGGTGCGCACCGTAGACTACTCGCCCTATGCAGGATCGCTCTATGGCGTGCCCGGCAAGGGACGCTCGGGAAGCATTAGCCTGAATGTGTCGAACAACGTGGAGATGAAGGTCAACACCGACCGCGACTCTACTGGAGTGCGCAAAATAAGCCTCATCGACGAACTCGGAGGAAGCATATCGTACAACATGGCAGCCAAGACCAAGCCTTGGAGCAACCTCTCCACCCGTATCCGACTGAAGCTGACCAAGAACTACACTTTCAGCCTCAACTCCGTATGGGCTACCTATGCCTATGAGTTCAACGAGAGGGGACGTGTCATCGTGGGCGACCGCACCGAATGGTCGTATGGAAGATTCGGCCGATTCCAGGGCATGAGCCAGAACTTCTCCTACACCTTCAACAACGGAACCTGGAAGAAATGGCAGGAGAAATTCAACAAACTCTTTGGCCCCAAAGATGAAGAGGGAGAGGAAAACGCTGCAAATGTGGCCCAAAGCGCACCGAACAAGAGGGGAGAGAAAGACGGAACCGATGGCCAGAAAAGTGGTGTGAAGCTCGATGAAGACGGATATATGGCATTCAATATCCCCTGGTCGTTCTCCATTTCATACGGCATCAGCATGAGAGAGAACACCGCAGCACCCATCAAGGTGAAGAATATGCGCTATCCCTACAAGCTCACTCAGAACATGAACTTCTCGGGCAATGTGAAACTCTCCAACAAGTGGAACATCAACTTCTCTTCGGGTTGGGATTTCATGGATAAGGAACTCACCACCACCACAATGAACATCACGCGCGACCTCCACTGCTTCAATATGTCGTGCGGCGTGGTACTCAAGCCCTACCGCTCATACAACTTCAGCATCCGTGCCAACTCGGCCATGCTGGCCGATGCACTCAAGTATGACCAGCGTAGCAGCGCCGGAGGCAATGTAGACTGGTACTGATCGAGTTGAGAGTTGAAAGATGAAAGCGACAAGTCCGTGTCAACGAGCGAAATGCAACCCCCAACTCTCATCTTTTCACTTGTTTCACCATTCAATGGGAACTTGTCCGTTCGCCACGAGATATTCGTTGGCACGGCTGAAGTGCTTGTTGCCGAAGAAACCGTTGTATGCCGATAGGGGAGAGGGATGTGCCGAGGTGAGTACAAGATGCTTGTTGCGGTCGATGAATGCTCCCTTCTTCTGTGCATAGGCTCCCCAAAGAATGAATACGAGGTGCTCGCGCTCTTCGGCAAGGCAGCGTATGGCAGCATCGGTAAACTCCTCCCAACCCTTGCGTTGGTGTGAACCTGCCTGATGGGCTTGTACGGTGAGCGTGGCGTTGAGCAGCAGTACGCCCTGTCGCGCCCATCGGGTGAGGTCACCGTTGGGTGGCAGCGGCTTGCCGAGGTCGCTCTGTATCTCCTTGAAGATGTTTTGCAGCGAAGGGGGATTGGGCACGCCCTCGGTCACCGAGAAGCATAGCCCATGGGCCTGTCCCGGCCCGTGGTAAGGATCTTGCCCGATGATTACTGCCTTCGTGCTATCGAACGGGCACTGGTCAAAGGCGTTGAAGATGAGGCGGGCAGGGGGATAGACTGTGGTGCGCGAGTACTCGGAACGCACAAACTCGGTGAGCCTGATGAAATAGTCCTTCTCAAATTCCGGAGCCAAGCGTTGCTTCCAACTCGTTTCTATGCGTACATCCATGTCTCTTTGGTTTTTCAGTTTGTGAGTTTTTCAGTTTATGGTTGGAATATATAAGTTGTAATGGGATAGTAAGCGTAAGCCCACAAACTCATTGACTCATAAACTCAAATCAAAGGTATATTGGCTTCACGGCACTCCGTCCGCATCTCCTCGGGCCAGATGCTCGACTGAATCTCGCCGATGTGTGCCTTCTTGAGGAATAGCATACAGAGGCGCGACTGACCGATACCGCCACCGATACACAGGGGCAGGGTGTCGTTCAGGATGCGCTGATGGAAATACAGATTCTCGCGATCTTGCTTGCCGGTGAGCTGGAGCTGCTGTTGCATCACCTCCTTGTTGACGCGGATACCCATCGACGAAAGCTCGAACGAACGTCCCAAGAGCTCGTTCCATACGATGATGTCACCATTCAAGCCGTTGTAGCCGTCACTGTTCGGGGTCGACCAGTCGTCATAGTCTGGCGCACGGTTGTCGTGCGGCTCGCCATTGGTGAGCTTGCCACCTATACCTATAATGAATACGGCACCGTACTTCTTGGCGATGGCATGTTCACGCTCCTTGGGCGTGAGGTCGGGGTACATCTGCATCAACTCCTCGGCGTGGATGAAGTGAATCTCCTCGGCCAGCGAGGGCTTCAGCTCGGGATACATCTCGTATACCATATACTCGGTGCGCAGCATGGCGGCATAGATGCGCTCTACAATCTTCTTGAGGAATTCCACGTTGCGGTTCTCCTCGCCGATGACACGCTCCCAGTCCCATTGGTCCACATAGAGCGAGTGCAGGTTGCCCAGCTCCTCGTCGGCGCGTATGGCGTTCATGTCGGTATAGATGCCATATCCCTGCGGTATGTTATATTCTGCCAATGTGAGGCGTTTCCACTTGGCCAGGGAATGTACCACCTCGGCACGTGCATCACCGAGGTCTTTGATGGGGAAGGTTACGGCACGCTCCACGCCATTGAGGTCGTCGTTGATACCCAGGCCCTGTAACACGAACAAGGGTGCTGTAACACGGCGCAGGCGCAGTTCGGTCGAGAGGTTCTGCTGGAAAAACTCTTTTATCTGTTTGATTGCCAGTTCGGTCTGCTTTAAGTCTAAGATGGGCTTGTAGCCCTCGGGCTTTATCAAATAGCTCATGTAGTTGTGTCTTTTTTTATATTTGGCGGCAAAAATAAGCAATTATTGCCGATAATGAATGGTAGATTGTCAATTATTTCCTACCTTTGTACCCGTTTTGGTTCCGTAGCTTAGCTGAATAGAGCGTCAGATTCCGGTTCTGAAGGTCGTGGGTTTGAATCCCACCGGGATCACATGTGAGCGCGTGGGGATTTATACTGTTCAATCTCTACGCGCTTCTTCTATGTATCCGAAAGCCTCCTTGCACTTGGCGGTAATCCAAGCCCAGTCCTTGGCTGCCACTACTTCCTTGGGGAAAAGGTTGCTGCCCATCCCTACGCATGTGACACCGGCCTTGACCCACGCCGTGAGGTTATCTTTCACAGGCTCAACGCCTCCCGTAACCATCAACATTGCCCAGGGCATGGGAGCCTTCACATTCTTCACGAATGAAGGACCGCCCACATTGCCGGCAGGGAATACCTTGCAGAGGTCGCAGCCACACTCCTGTGCGGCACCAATCTCGCTCACCGAACCACATCCCGGGGTATAGGGGATGAGACGACGGTTGCATACCTTGGCCACCTCGGGGTTGAAGAGCGGACCAACGATGAAGTTGGCCCCCAACTGGATGTACAGCGCTGCCGTGGCAGGGTCTACCACCGAGCCCACGCCCATCACCATGTCGGGGCACTCGCGGGCCACCCACTTGTTGAGCTCGCTGAACACCTCGTGGGCAAAGTCGCCACGGTTGGTAAACTCAAAGGCACGCACGCCTCCTTCGTAGCAGGCTTTCACCACCTGCTTGGCTGTCTCTACGTCGCTATGATAGAACACGGGGACCATGCCTGTGCTCTTCATTACCGAGAGCACTTCTATTTTATTGAATCTTGCCATTTCTCTTTAAGTTTTTAAGTTTTTAAGTTTGTGAGTTTATAAGTTTATAAGTTTGCTGCTGGATGAAAAGGGACTTTTCAACTTAAGGACTTAAAAACTTGCAAACTAAGATATTTATCGTTGTACACGTCCGCTTGCATCGCCACCGGCCAGTGCCTCCACCTCTTCGGCTGATACCATATTGAAGTCACCGGGGATAGTGTGCTTGAGTGCCGATGCCGCCACGGCAAACTCTAATGCCTCGCCTTGCGTGGCTTTGGACAGCAGTCCGTGGATGACGCCGCCCGAGAACGAGTCGCCACCGCCCACACGGTCGATGATGGGGGCGATGTCGTAGTGCTTCGATACGTAGAACTCCGCTCCGTCGTATATCATGGCCTTCCAGCCGTTGTGTGTGGCAGAATAGGACTCACGCAGTGTCGAGATGACATATTTGAAGCCAAACTCCTGTGCCATCTGCTTGAATATGCCCTTGTAACCCTCGGCATCGGTGTGGCCGGCAGCCACATCGGCTTCGGGCTTGAAGCCAAGGCACAACTCGGCATCCTCTTCGTTGCCTATGCATACATCTACATACTGCATCAAGGGGCGCATGATGGACTGTGCCTTCTCCTTGGTCCACAGTTTCTTGCGGAAGTTGAGGTCTACCGATACGGTCACGCCATGACGCTTGGCCGCCTCGCAAGCCAGGCGGGTGAGCTCGGCAGCCTTGTCGCTGATGGCCGGGGTGATACCGCTCCAATGAAACCAGTCGGCTCCCTCCATGATGGCATCAAAGTCAAAGTCCTGCGGGTCGGCCTCGGCAATGGACGAACCGGCACGGTCGTAGATGACCTTGCTGGGACGCATTGAAGCCCCTGTCTCCAAATAGTAGATGCCTACACGGTTGCCACCACGGGCGATATAGCTGGTGTTCACACCGAAGCGGCGCAGGGCATTCACTGCCGACTGCCCTATCTCATGCTTGGGCAGCTTGGTCACGAAGTAGGCTTCGTGACCATAGTTGGCACAGCTCACTGCCACATTGGCCTCGCCACCGCCATACACGACATCAAACACATCGGTCTGTACGAAACGCTGCTGCCCCGGAGTGGACAGGCGGAGCATAATCTCTCCTAAGGTTACTATTTTTGCCATATATTTATAATAGGTGTATTGTCGTTCTTTTCAATAAAGACACAAAGGTAATTATTTGCAGATAAAAAATCGGTTTTTCTGGCAAAATCTTTCGTTTCTCCCCGAGAATATGTAATTTCGCGCAGGAAATCAAGGCAATCATTATGCAGACTATACTCAAGTACTTCCCCAACCTTACCGAGCGCCAGCAAGAGCAGTTCGCAGCGCTCTACGACCTATATACCGACTGGAACTCGAAGATTAACGTTATCTCACGCAAGGATATCGAGAACCTCTACGAGCACCATGTGCTGCATTCGTTGGGTATAGCCAAGGTGATACGCTTCACGCCCGGAAGCCGTGTGCTTGACATTGGTACGGGTGGCGGATTTCCCGGCATCCCGTTGGCCATCATGTTTCCCGAGGTGCAGTTCCACCTTGTCGACAGCATCGGTAAGAAGATTCGTGTGGCAACCGAGGTGGCACAGAGTATCGGATTAGAGAATGTCACCTTCCGTCACTGCCGTTGCGAGGAGGAGAAGGGGCTGTTTGACTTTGCCGTGAGCCGTGCCGTGATGCCACTGGAAGACTTGCTGAAGATATGCCGTAAGAATATTTCCAAGGAGCAGCGCAACAGCTATCCTAATGGCTTGTTCTGCCTCAAGGGCGGTGAACTGCAGCACGAGACACGCGCCTACAAGCACATCGTGGAGATGACCAATCTGAAGGATTATTTCCGCGAGCCCTACTTTGCCGAGAAGAAGGTGGTGTATGTGACCATCAAATGATATCCAACATCTGTGGCAACGCAGTGATGACAGCATCGGCACAAGAGGTGTCGTTGCTTTCTTCTTTCTTCTCCCATCCCTTCCCTTTGACCCATACGGTGTGGCAGCCCAGGCTATGGGCGGGAGCAATATCCTTGCCGTATGAATCGCCCACGACCAGTACCTCGCTGGGTTGGAGGCCGAGTGCCTCAACGCCGAGAGCGAATATCTGAGGGTCGGGCTTGCGTATGCCCACCACGGCCGATTCTACTATCTCTTTGAAATAGCCGTCAAGCCCATACGAGCGGAGTACCGAGTGTATGTTGCCGTAGAAATTGGATACCAGCACCAACGGGTAGCGGGCGGTAAGGGCATCGAGCACCTGGCGTGTCTGTATGAGATGCGTTCTCACCCTCTCGTCGCACTGTGTGGCGATAGCTGCGGCCAGTGCTTCATTTCCTGTCTCCAGTACCGTCAGTTGTATCCTCACCTTCTTTTGCAGCATCGCCAGGAAGTCGTCAGTGGGCTCTATTACACGGTGTGTGGCAAGATAGCGTTCGCCATAGACATAGGCTTCGCGCAACTGCTCTTCGTTCACTTGGGGCAGATGCGCCGCATATACCTCACGGAAGATGTGAAACCAGTGCACCCCATCGGTGTCGAGTGTGCCTCCGTAGTCAAGGATGATGCCTTTGATATTATTCATGAGTCTTGCCTTTAACCTTTATCAATATAAGTCCGATGACTATCCAGCAGAGCTCGCGCAAGCGGCACAGTATGCCCGTAAAGAGGCCATAGCCTGCCGTCAGGTGCAGTCGTTCGGCCATCAGGGCGATGCTTCCCTCGCGTGCCCCTATTTGCATGGGCATGAAGAACATCAAGTTGCTCAGCAGCGACGAGAAGGCCATGATGAGTATACTGTCCACTATCGTTGCCTCAGGGGTGAGGATGCGCATCAGGACATATATCTCGAGGCTGCTCACGATGCGGGCCAGCAGTTCCAGCCCTAAAGAGAGATAGAAGGTGCTCGCACGCTGTGCATGCAGGGCGGCTATCTGTGAGTCGATACGCTGCAGGGCTTCGGCATGGCTGTCATGAAAGCGGCGCGACCAGCGGTTCACATAGGGGATATGGGAGAGCAGCCGAAAGGTATTTACTACCAGACCATTGCGATAGCCTTTCATGAAGAAGTAGATGACGAGCAGGCATACTGCCGCTATCGTGCCCAGCATGATCCCCATACCCCAGTCTATGGGGTACACTATCACGAATAGCACGACACCCACGAGCCAGAACCAGAAGTGTGAGAACACGTGCATCATCGAGTACAGGATGACCGATGAGGCCGCCTTGGCGCGTCCTACGCATGGGGCAAGCTCCATCACACGGTAGGGCTCGCCGCCGAGGAGGCCGAGCGGGGTGACATAGTTGAGCACGTAGCCCGAGACGGTGAGCCTATATATATAAGGAAAGGATACGCGCGTGTGTCCCTTGTCGTTGATGATGACATACCATGAGGCGGCATTCATCAGGTAGATGCCTGCCCACAAGGCGATGTTGAAGGGCAGCCAGTACCCTGCACGGCACACACTGCTCCATATCTCGCTCCACGACATGTCGAGCGAGAAGAGCATCACGCCCAGCAGGGCGATGCCGATGAGGAAGAACAGGTTGCGGTACTTAGCTTTCATGGGCAAACCATTTGTGGTACAACTCCTCGCACATCGTCTCGTGGCGGTGGCGCATGTGACAGAACAGGCAGGTGAGTACTACCATCTCATATAACAAGTAGAGCCAAGGCATACCAAGAAGCATGGCGATGACTAAGGCGAAGAACCGCGAGTTGAAGGTCAGGATATTGGTCATAGGCATCAGCGGCAGGCTCTTGGCGCGGAACTCATGCAGAAACTCTTCGGGCAGTTCGCCCGTCTTGCGCTCGCCCACGGCTTGCAGCAGGCGTTGCAGGCGGGGTGTCCAGTTCTCCTGCTTGCGGGTATAGCTGGCATAGAAGAAGAGCCACAGCCACTCAAACCACCCTCTCCACGAGCTGATGGCCTTGCGGCGGGCCGTAAGCTCCGATGAGCGCACCAGCTCGGTGTAGTCGCGCCCTGCGAGGAAGTGCAGGTGTATGTTACGGTAATAATCCGAAATCGTCGATTGTGTAGAATGAAAGAAAAGTCCGCACAAAGGTACCAATACAAAGGAACTCCACCCCCACTCTATCGCCGTGAAGGGTATGGGCATTGCTACCATACGCAACATGAGGAAAAGATAGATGAAGAAGAACCATACATCACCGGCAAAGCCATCGAGCACACGGCCCAACATCGTATACTGCTTGGTCATACGAGCCAACTGTCCATCAGCACTGTCAAGCGTATTGGCAAAGAAGAGCAGCAGGGCTCCAGTGAGCACCATGGGCACGTTGCCCGGCACGAAGAAATAGCCCGAGGCGGCACCGAAGAGGATCGACACGATGGTGATGGCGTTGGGGTGTATGTGCAGGCGGCGGCAAGCAGAGGCTTCCACAAAGCCAATGGGGCGAACGACCCAAAGATCCCATTTCTCTTCGGTATCCATCGATTTATAGGTGGAACGCATCTCTGTGACGAAACGTTGCCAACTTTTGTTTTGTGAAAGTGTACTCATTGTTGTATATTTATTACAAAGTTAATATTTTTTTTAGTCAGTGTAATAAATAAATAGATTTATTTTGTTCTTTTAGTGACTGCATCACAGAAGATACGTTGCGCCTCGGAAATACGCAAATAAATTTGGCATTTCGCTCGGCTTGCTGTAATTTTAAACTGCTTCGCAGCTTGAAGATACACGGCGCCTCGGGATAAAAAATAAAATGATTTATTTTGTTCTCCGCTCGGCTTGTTGTAAATTTAATCTGCTTCGCAGCTTGAAGATACGCTGCGTCTCGGAAATGCTCAAATAAATTTGGCATTTCGCTCGCCTTGCAGTATCTTTGCACAAAATTTCATATAGAGTTATGATAAACAGAGTTCTTATCAGATTGAAGGTGGTGCAGATTGTCTATGCCTATTATCAGAATGGAGGCAAGAGCGTGGAGGCTGCCGAGAAGGAGTTGTTCTATAGCCTGTCGAAGGCGTATGAGCTGTATAACTACTTGTTGCTGCTGATGATAGAGGTTACCCGCTTTGCCGACCGCCGCATCGATAACCGCCGTCACAAGTTGCGTCCTACGTACGAAGACCTCAACCCCAACACAAGATTCGTTGACAATGCCTTCATGGCGCAGCTGATGCAGAACGCTCAGCTGGAGGAGTTTGCCGCCAACCAGAAGCGCTCGTGGGACGACGAGAGCGACTTCGTGAAGCGCCTCTTCGAGCGCATGGAGCAGAGCGAGGTATATAAGGAATATATGGCCAAGGAGACCCTCACCTATGAGGACGACCGCGAGCTGTGGCGCAAGCTGTACCGCACCTTCATAGCACAGAACGACGAGATTGACGAGCTGCTCGAGGAGCAGAGCCTCTACTGGAACGACGACAAGGCGATCGTGGACACCTTCGTGCTGAAGACCATCAAGCGATTTGAGCCGGAGAACGGTGCCGGGCAGGAGCTGATGCCCGAGTACAGGGACGACGAGGACAAGGAGTTTGCACGCAAGCTCTTGCGCAACGCTATCACGGGGGCCGAGACCTACCGCAAGCTGATGGAGAGCAATGCCCGCAACTGGGATATGGAGCGCTTTGCCTTCATGGACATCCTCATCATGCAGGTGGCACTGGCCGAGCTGTTCTCGTTCCCCTCTATCCCCACCACGGTGACGCTCAACGAGTATGTGGAGGTGGCCAAGATGTACAGCACGCCCAAGAGCGGAAGCTTCGTCAACGGCATGCTCGACACGATTGTTAACCAATTGAAACGGGAGAACAAATTGAATAAGGAGTGACTATAGATATAAATAGGATAATTGTTTAACTTAAAAAATACGGAATAATATGTTATTGTTACAAGCCCAGGCAGCAGGAGGCGCAACCTCATTCTTCGCTTCACCTATCTTTATGTTGATACTGATGTTTGTCATCATGTGGTTCTTCATGATCCGTCCGCAGCGCAAGCAGCAGAAGGAGATTGAGGCTTTCCGTAATAGTCTTGCTGCTGGTCAGCAGGTGGTGACAAGCGGCGGCATCTACGGCACCGTAAGGGAGATTATCAGTGAGAATGGTCGCAGCATCGTTGTGCTCGAGATTGCGCACGGAGTGAAGATCAAGATTGACAAGTCTTCGGTCTTTGCTGATATGTCGGTAAACGCTGCTCAGCAGAAGTGATGCTTCAGTTTTTTTAAGTTTGTAGGTTTGTAGGTTGAAACAAGCAAACGGACAACAAACTTAAGAACTTATAAACTCACAAACCGAAATGGCCAAGCAGCAGCCGCATCATTTGGAACAGACCAAACAGTTCTTGAGGAACTTCCTGCGCATCAATGATGCCGGGGAGTTTCTTGTGTTTTTGTTCTTCCTGTTCGTGGCGTTCATTTTCTGGTACTTGATGACGATGAACCACGAGTATGAGATGACCTATAACGTCAGGCTGGAGCTGAAGAATGTGCCGGAAAATGTGCTCATTACCGAACCGCTGCCCGAAGAGATGAAGGTGGTGCTCAAGGATAGGGGCGATAAGTTGGTGGAGTACAAGGCGCGTGGAAAGATGAAGTCGCTGGCGCTGGATTATCGGCACTATTCTCACGCGATGGGTCGCACGGCCATTTATGGACTCGAGCTGGAGAAACTGCTCGAAGACAAACTCTCGTCGTCGACTCAGATCGTCTCCACCTCGCTCGATACGCTGGAGTACTATGCGGCCGATGCGCGGGGTGTGAAACTCCTGGTACGCCTAAGGGGAACTGTCACTGCCGACCGTCAGCATGTGGTGGAGCGCATAAGGCTCTATCCCGATAGTGTGACGGTGTATGCTACTCCTCGGATGACCGATACGATGACGGCGGTATATACTCCGTATGTAAAGTATACGGAGCTGGCCGACTCGGTGGCTCAGGTGCTCCAGTTGGAGAATGGCGTGTGGGGAGTGCGGTACGAACCTTCCGAGGTGCAGTTGCGTGTGGGGGTAAGTCCGTACGTAATGAAGAGTGTGCAGGTACCTGTAGAGGGGTATATGTTCCCTTACGGGCAGCAGTTGAAAACCTTCCCCTCGAAGGTGAAGGTGTCGTTCCGCATCAGCCTGGATGACTTCAGGGGGGTGACCGAGAAGGACTTCCGAATATTGGTGCGTCACAGCCAGATACGCGACAACGTGTCGGGCAAGGTGGCGCTATCGCTTGATGCGATGCCCGACAATGTGACTGACATTGTGATAGAGCCTGTTGAGGTGGACTATCTGATTGAGATGAATACGATGCCTTTCTGAACATCATGCCCTATATGATAGGTATAACCGGCGGCATAGGCAGCGGAAAGTCTGTTGTGTCGCGTCTGTTGCGCTTGATGGGGGTGCCCGTCTACGATTGCGACAGCGAAGCCAAGCGGCTGATGCAGGAAAGCGCAGCCATCCGCGAAGCACTCGTGGAGAAGGTCGGTGCCGAGGTGTATGACGACGCTAGCCGACTCGACAGAAAGTTTCTCGCAGCATATATGTTTGGCAATGCCGATAGGGTGGCGCTGGTCAACGGTATCGTACATCCCGTAGTGCGTGCCGATTTCAGGCGTTGGGCGCGGCAGACGGGAGCGGCTGTTGTGGCGGTAGAGAGTGCCATACTCTTTGAGGCCGGGATGGATGCCGATGTGGATGCCGTGTGGGTGGTACATGCCCCTGAACGTGTTCGCATCGAACGTGCCGTGCAGCGCGATGGCACTACCGAAGGGGCTGTGCGCAGTCGTATGGGGAACCAGCTGGAAGAGGAGGAGTATATCCGACGGGCCGACAAGGTGATACGTAATGATGGACGAAGCTCGCTGATAGCGCAAGTGGGGAAACTCTCAGTGATGAAAATGTAGCCCGTTGCACTACATTCACCCGTTGAAATTTGAAGTTTTACGTGCGTTGCATTATCTTTGTCGAAAATATTACAAATAATACAAATACTAATTAAAGATAACTATTATGCTTAGAACTGTATTGACCGTTACCGGAAAGCCCGGTTTGTATAAACTTGTATCAAGCGGACGCAACATGCTTATCGTGGAGGCTATCGACGCAACCAAGAAGCGCATGCCTATCCATGGCGTGGACAAGGTGGTGTCGCTCGGCGATATTGCCATGTATACCGATGACGAGGAGGTGCCCCTGTGGCAGGTGCTCGAGAATGTGAAGACCAAGTGCGAGGGTGCCGCCTGCAACCTCGATTACAAGAAGGCTTCGAACGAAGAGTTGGCCGACTTCTTTGCAGAAGTGTTGCCCAACTATGACCGTGACCGTGTGTACATGTCACACGTGCGCAAGCTCATCCAGTGGTACAATATCCTGGTTGAGGCCGGCCTTACCGATTTTGTGCCTGAAGAAGAGACTGAAACAGAAGAGTAAAAGAGTAATAATATAATAGTATTGAATCATGAAAAAGTTGTTAGTGGCATGTGCTCTTGTGGGCATGATGTCTTCTTGTGGTAATGTGTTGACCTTGAATAATGCCTATACGGCGCCTGCTGGCACCTCAACGGTTGCACCTGCCACACAAACAGCAACTGTAGAAACAAGTGACAATGCCTCAGTAGCTCTGTTGGGTAGTTTGTTGGGCTCGTTGGCTGGCAACGGCTCTGCATCGGCCAATAACGATGGCACAGCATTGACGACTGGCGGTGTGGTTTCTGGCTTGTTGGGCTCTATCCTCAATGCATTCACTACCGTTGACAAGAATACAATCGTGGGTACTTGGAACTTCAAGGGATCGGCTTTTGTGTTCGAAAGCGAGAATGCGCTGGCTTCACTGGGTAGTGATGCGGTAGCTTCTCAGTTGGAGGCTAAGGTAGACCAGTACTTGGCTAAGTTTAACATCAAGCAGGATATGTGCTCTATCATTTTCAATGAGGATGGCACATTCGTATTCACAATGGGTGAACGCTACTTGAATGGTAATTATGAACTCAATGTCGAAACCAAGGAACTGACCATGACCTTCGGTATGTTCAAGACGATTGCTAATCTCGTATATGATGCCGGTACAATAAATATCGTTTATCAGAGCGACGGCCTCCTCCGTATACTTAAGGCTATAGGTGCCAAGAATAGCACTGGCACTTTGGCATTGCTCAATACCTTGCTCGATCAGTATGATGGCTTGCGTATCGGCATGGCTTTCGCAAAGTGATAATAGCGGAGACTTGATTGCATATTATCAGGAAGAGGACGAAATGTCCTCTTCTTTTTTGCTTTTTTGTTCGGCTTGCACTAATTTTGTCGCCTATTTGTAAGTAAAATCACGGAAATATGAAACTATTGTTAGGAGACGAGGCGATAGCGCTGGGTGCGGTGCATGCCGGCATCAGCGGTGTGTATGCCTATCCGGGCACGCCCTCGACAGAGATTACCGAATATATACAGGCTCACGCGCCCGCGGTGCGCAGCCGCTGGTGTAGCAATGAGAAGACCGCTATGGAGGCGGCGCTGGGCATGTCGTATGCCGGCAAGCGTGCGCTCGTGTGTATGAAGCATGTGGGCATGAACGTGGCGGCCGACGCCTTTGTCAACTCGGCCATCACGGGGGTGAATGGCGGGTTGGTCGTTTTGGCGGCCGACGACCCCTCGATGCACTCGTCGCAGAACGAGCAGGACTCGCGCTTCTATGGCAAGTTTGCCATGATACCCATCTTGGAGCCTTCATCGCAGCAGGAGGCCTACGACATGATGCCCTATGCCTATGACCTCTCTGAGGGGCTGAGGCTGCCCGTGCTCATGCGTGTGGTGACGCGCCTGGCCCACTCGCGTGCCGAGATTGCCGTACGCGAGCCGCTGGCGCAGAAGGCGCTCTGCCCCGACAGTGAGCGCACCCACTGGGTGCTGCTCCCGGCCAATGCACGCCGCCGGTATGCCGCGTTGGTGGAGAAGCAGGCCGCGTTGCAGGAGTCATCGGTAAAGTCTCCTTATAACTCAGAACTCAGGACTCAGAACTCAAAACTCGGTGTCCTCGCCTGCGGCATCGCCTACAACTATGTGATGGAGAACGACCCTGCGAGCCTCGGCATCCCCGTGCTCAAGGTGTCGCAGTACCCCTTGCCCGAGGCGACCGTCAGGGCGTTCGCTGCGCAGTGTGAGTCGCTGCTCGTGGCCGAGGACGGACAGCCTATGGTAGAGGAGCAGGTGAAGGCATTGGTGGGTGACGGATACCCCGTGCTGGGCCGCCTCACGGGCAACTTGCCCCGCATGGGCGAGCTCACGCCCGACAGCGTGGGGGCTGCGCTGGACATCGTCACAGCACCGGCCTACGCCAATGCGCAGAACGTGATGCCGCGCCCGCCCGCCCTATGTCAGGGCTGTGGCCACCGCGACGTGTATGATGCGCTCAACAGGGTGGTTGCCGAGTACCCCGACGCACGCATCTTCGGTGATATAGGTTGCTATACGCTGGGCGCACTGCCCCCCTTCCGCGCCATCGACAGCTGTGTTGACATGGGAGCCTCTATCACCATGGCTAAGGGGGCTGCCGATGCCGGTGTGCATCCGGCGATTGCCGTTATCGGGGACTCTACCTTCACTCACTCGGGCATGACGGGGCTGCTCGATGCCGTGAACGACAAGAGCCGTATCACCGTCGTCCTCTCAGACAACCTCACCACGGCTATGACCGGCGGACAGGACTCGGCCGGCACGAACAAGTTTGAGGCCATATGCCTCGGCCTCGGCGTAGAGCCCGAGCACGTGCGCGTGGTAGTGCCCCTGCCCAAGAATATGGAGGAGATTACCCGTATCATCCGTGAAGAGATTGCATACGATGGCGTGTCGGTAATCATCCCCCGCCGCGAGTGTATGCAGACATTGAAACGCAAACTCAGACAAAACAAGCAGAAGTAATGAAAAAAGATATTATACTGGCTGGTGTAGGCGGACAAGGCATCCTCACCATTGCCACCATCATAGGCGACGCTGCCACCGTGGCAGGACTACATCTCAAGCAGGCCGAGGTACACGGCATGAGCCAGCGTGGCGGCGACGTGCAGTCTAACCTGCGTCTCTCTACCGAACCCATATACTCTGACCTCATCCGCCGGGGCGCGGCCGACCTCATCATCTCTATGGAGCCGATGGAGGCGTTGCGCTACCTGCCCTATCTCGACAAGGAGGGATGGGTCGTAAGTTCGTCGCACCCCTTCAAGAACATCCCCAACTATCCCGACGAGGAGGCCCTGGCCGGCGAACTGGCTGCACTGCCCCACGTGGCTACCCTGCCCATCGAGGAGGTGGCGCGAGAGCACAGCCTGCCCAAGAGTGCCAACATGGTGCTGCTCGGCATGGCCGCCCGATACATGGAGATACTCGCCCCCGACCGGCTGCGCGAGAGCATCGCACGCGTATTTGCTGCCAAGGGCGAGAAGGTGGTGGCCGATAACCTCAAGGCTTTTGATTTGGGACTGGAAGCAACGGTGTAATGATAGGAAATCCTTAGGAAGTCATAGAAAATCATAGAATCTCCTTGATTTGATTTAATACGAAACCTCAATGAAAATCTTCAGTGAAGAACTGGTGGCTCGTGCCACCCAAGAACTCCATATCGCCAACCTCTCTACAGCCACCATCGGTGAGGTACTGCTCATCGCGCAGTACCTTGAGCGTGAGACGGGTATCCCCTTCATCCGTATGGATCAAGGCTCGCCCGGACTGCCCGTAAACCGCTATGGCGTAGAGGCCGAGAAGGCTGCGCTCGACCGTGGCGTGGGCTCGCAGTACCCGGCAGCCGACGGCATACCCCAACTCAAACAGGCGGCCTCACGCTTCGTCAAGGCATTCCTCGATGTCGATATCACTCCGCGCTCATGCGTGCCTACCGTAGGCAGCGTGGCGGGCTCGTACGGCTCGTTCATCGCCTGTACACAGCGCATCCCCGGCAAGAACAAGGTGCTCTTCATCGACCCCGGATTCCCCATTCAGAAGTCGCAACTGCGCATCATCGGAGCCCGGTGGGAGGAGTTTGACATCTACAGCTATCGCGGTGCAGTCTTGGAGCAGAAACTGGAGAGCATCCTGGCCAAGGGCGATATCGCTGCCATCATCTACTCTAACCCCAACAACCCCGCATGGATATGCCTCGAAGAGGAGGAGTTGGCCATCATTGGCCGCTTGGCAACACAGTACGACGTTATCGTAATGGAAGACCTTGCCTACTTCTGTATGGACTTCCGCCGCGACCTCGGTCACCCCTTCGTGCCACCCTTTGCGCCTACCGTGGCACGCTATACCGACAACTACATCCTCATGCTCTCGTCATCGAAGATATTCAGTTATGCCGGTCAGCGCATGGCACTCGTCTGCATCAGCGACAAACTCTTCGAGCAGCATTATCCCGCTTTGGCCGAGCGTTATCACGATGCCGGTGTCTTCGGGCAGACCCTCGTGGCCTCTATCCTCTATATGATAACCTCGGGCTGTACCGCCTCGACGCAATATGCCTATGCCGAGATGCTGCGCCTCTCTACCGAGGGCACCATCAACTTTGTGGACGACACGCGCGAGTATGCCTGCCGTGCCGAGCAGATGAAGCGTATCTTTACCGACAACGGCTTCCACATCGTCTACGACTACGATGCCACACAGCCCGTGGGCGACGGCTTCTTCTTCACCATCGGCTATGGTAATATGACGGGTGGCGAGCTCCTCACCGAACTCCTCTACTATGGCGTGAGCAGCATATCGCTCTCTACGACCGGTAGTGAACAGCAGGGCGTACGCGCCTGCACTTCACGTATGCGTGACGAACTATATCCTGTGATGGAGGAGCGCATGCGTGCCTTCCACGAGGACCATCCCTAATAATATAGGTGTATGGAGGAGGAGGGTTATCCCACTCCTAAGTCGGTATTCTCCATGAGGACCTCTATTTTGGGGTCCTCTTTTATTTGGGGATACACTTCGGCGGCAAACCATTGGGCGAGCCCAGAGTCGTGCTTCACTGAAATGGAGTTGTTGCAGAATACATTCACGCTGAAATACTCGAAATGTTGGCGTGCCAGGGCAATGTCGGTGAGGATGCGTTCGCGGCTCTCGCCCTCGGTGCAGCACAGCAGACATACGTCCCGGAAGTATCTGGCTACCTCTTCGGCGGTGACAGTGGCGGGGATGCCCTTCCTCCAATGGTCGCGCAGGGTGGGGGAGAAGGTCTCTACGCCGCAACGGAACTTCACGGTGGCAGGGGCAAACTGCCGGGCAAACTGCGCCAGCTTCTTGCGATACATATAGTGGGCCTCGAACCAAAGGGTGTGGATCTTCTTCTCGCGCACGACCTCTTTGATAAGGGCGATGGTCTCCTCGTCCAACTCCAAGGCCGAGCCGGAGTTGATGATGTCGAGCACGCCGTAACGACCCGTCACTTGGCGCAGCACGGGCGCATTGACCTCGAAGGGATTGTCGCTCGTGTCGCTATGGTAGTCGCAGAAGGTGCATTGGCCCCAGCGGCAGCCGGTGCCTTGGAGCAGGACGAACTCACGGGGGAGCTTGGTGTGGATGAGGGCGTAGCGATCCATCGGGCTTACTGTTTCACAAACTTGCGTATCGCATGCACGGCAGCATAGGCCATCGGGGTGCCGAAGAGGGCTTCGATGAGCAGTTTGGCTCCGTACTGGAAAGCTATCATCATCAAGAGGTCGTGGGTGGATACCACGCCGAGGAAGGCGATGAGCACGAAGGGCAGACTGTCGAAGAGGTAGGCCACGGCCGAACTGCCTATGGTGCGCACCCAGAGGCGCTTGCCCTTGGTCTTCTCCTTAATCTTCTCCATGAGCCACGCATTGGAAAGCTCGCCTAAGAGGAATCCCGTGAGCGAGGCCACCACGATGCGGGGCACGCAGTTGAAGATGTGGTTGTAGGCATTGGCAGTCTCGGCCAGGTAGTCGGGCGAGGGGAGCCACACGCCTATCTGCGTGCACAGTACCATGATGATGTTACACACGAAGGTCATCCAAATCACTTTGCGGGCCGTGCGGTAGCCCCATATCTCGGTGAGCACGTCGCCCAGCATGTAGGCGAAGGGGAAGGTGATGGTGCCGGCATCAAAATAGAACAGCCCGAAGAGGCTGATGACCTTGACGGCCATGACGTTGGACACTAAGTAGGAGGTGACAAACAGCGACGTTACAATCATCAGCGCCGTGTGGCTGTTGATCTGTCTGCTTGTTCGGTTTTTGAAAGGGTTTTCCGATACCTTGGTCATAGTTTTAGGAGTTTAGGAGTTCAGGAGTTCGGGAGTTCGGGAACTCCTGATTATTCAATCAAACAATCCGCGTATGTTCTGGTACACGCTCTTGCCGAGGTGCTTGTAGGCCAGCTCGGTCACTTCGCGTCCACGGGGCGTACGTTTGAGGAAACCCTCCTTGATGAGGAACGGTTCGTACACCTCTTCCAATGTGCCGGCATCCTCGCCGATGGCTGTGGCAATGGTGCCGAGGCCTACGGGGCCGCCACCAAACTTGTCGATGATGGTGCAGAGTATCTTGTTGTCTATCTCGTCGAGTCCGTAGCGGTCGATGTTGAGCGCCTCAAGAGCATACCGTGCAATCTCCAAGTCGATGTCGCCCGTGCCCTTCACCTGGGCAAAGTCGCGCACGCGGCGCAGCAGCGCATTGGCGATACGGGGTGTGCCGCGGCTGCGGCGGGCAATCTCTCCGGCAGCTTCGCTGCTACAGGGCACGCCAAGGATCTCGGCCGAGCGGGCGATGATGCGTGAGAGCACATCGTTGTCGTAGTACTCTAAGTGCATGTTGATGCCGAAGCGGGCACGGAGCGGCGCGGTGAGCATACCGCTGCGTGTGGTGGCTCCCACGAGTGTAAAGGGATTGAGGTCTATCTGTATGCTGCGTGCCGAGGGACCCTTGTCGATCATAATGTCAATACGGTAGTCCTCCATCGCAGAGTAGAGATACTCCTCGACGACAGGCGACAGGCGGTGTATCTCGTCGATGAAGAGCACGTCGTTGGGCTCCAGCGAGGTGAGCAGGCCGGCGAGGTCGCCCGGCTTGTCGAGCACGGGACCCGACGTTATCTTGAATCCTACGCCCAGTTCGTTGGCGATGATATTGCTCAGGGTGGTCTTACCCAGTCCGGGAGGGCCGTGCAGCAGCACGTGGTCCAAGGCCTCGGCGCGCAGACGGGCGGCCTTGACGAAGATGCGCAGGTTGTCTACCACCTTGTCTTGCCCCGAGAAGTCCTCGAAACGCAGTGGTCGCAGTGCCACCTCGAAGTCCTTGTCCTTGCCCGAGAACTGCTGTCGGCGTATGTCAAAGTTTTCTTCCATTGTTGATGTTGCTATTAGAGGACAAAGTTAGTGCAAGACGAGCGAAAAAGCAAGTTTACTCGCATTTTTCCATGCCGCAGCCTAAAGATACAACACCTGTCGCTTTACATAGTGAATCGAAAAGTCCGTCGACGACATCTTCACGCTCGAAGAGGGGGATTGATGAGAAAGTCTAATGAGGAGTGGCAGTCTTTTAGGTTGCTCCTCTTTTTGATTGTATAATACGGGGATTTGCTGATGAGAAGCAAACTTTCCTTGCTTTACGCGTGTGTATCTCAATAAAAAAGTGTACCTTTGCAGGCTCAAAAGGGAGTGCAGTGATGCAATACCTTTTTGTATAATAGGAAAGACACGAAATAACCAACATTTTCAAGAGTATATGAACTTGGATATCCTTACAGCAGTATCGCCTATCGACGGTCGCTATCGTAGCAAGACCGCAGCGTTGGCCGAGTATTTCTCTGAGTACGCACTCATCCGCTACCGCGTACGTGTAGAGATCGAGTATTTCATCATGCTTTGCGAGCTCCCCTTGCCTCAGTTGCAGGGTGTAGACAAGAGCCTCTTCCCCTACCTGCGTGGCATCTACCAGCAGTTTTCCGAGGCCGATGCAGCCCGTGTGAAAGAAATTGAGAGCGTGACCAATCACGACGTGAAGGCTGTGGAGTACTTCATCAAGGAGCAATTCGACAAGCAGCCTGCACTTATTCCTTTCAAGGAGTTTGTACACTTCGGACTCACCTCACAGGACATCAACAATACCTCAGTGCCCCTCTCAGTGAAGGAGGCATTGGTCGATGTATACTATCCCCTCATCGAGCAGCTCATTGCCCAGCTCAACACTTATGCTGACGAGTGGGACGCTATCCCCATGCTTGCCAAGACCCACGGCCAGCCCGCTTCGCCCACTCGCCTGGGTAAGGAGGTGCGCGTGTTTGCCTACCGTCTGGAGCAACAACTTGCCGTGCTCAAGGCTTGCCCCATCACGGCGAAGTTTGGCGGTGCCACCGGTAACTACAACGCTCACCATGTGGCCTATCCCCAACACGACTGGAAGGCTGTGGGCAACCGCTTCGTAGCTGAGTACCTCGGCCTGCAGCGCGAGCAGTATACCACACAGATATCTAACTACGACTACTTGGCCGGTATCTTCGATGCCCTCAAACGCATCAATACCATCATGATCGATATGAACCGCGACTTCTGGCAGTACATCTCTATGGAGTACTTCAAGCAGAAGATCAAGGCGGGCGAGGTAGGCTCAAGCGCTATGCCTCATAAGGTGAACCCTATCGACTTCGAGAATGCCGAGGGTAACCTGGGTATTGCTAATGCCATCCTGGAGCACTTGGCAAGCAAGCTCCCCATCAGCCGCCTGCAGCGCGACCTTACCGACTCTACGGTGCTCCGCAACGTCGGTGTGCCCTTCGGCCATATCGCCATCGCTATTCAGAGCTCGCTCAAGGGACTCGGCAAGCTGCTGCTCAACGAGGCGGCTATCCGTCGCGACCTCGACAACAGCTGGAACGTGGCTGCTGAGGCCATACAGACCATCCTCCGCCGTGAGGGTTACCCCAACCCCTACGAAGCTTTGAAGGCGCTCACCCGCACCAACGCTGCCGTGACTGCCGAGTCGATGCAGGAGTTCATCGACGGACTCGACGTGAGCGATGCCGTGAAGGCCGAGCTTAAGGAGATTGCCCCCTGGAACTACACGGGAGTGTGAAATTAAATTGAGAATTGAAAATTGAAAGTTTTTAAACGCAAGCAAGAACTTTTTTCCTTTCGATTGTTTTATTCGTAGTTTAGAATAGCAATTTTCAATTCTCAATTTTTAATTTTCAATTAGAATAAAGGCCGTGAGGCTGGAAACAATAAAACTAACCTAACAGTAATGACTACAGACAATGTAAACCGATTCGAGGGATTCGAATCAGAGAATGGCGGTAACGAGCGCAGTTCGTACAACCGCGAGAACAGTTGGAACAACGATGGTCACCGTGCGCCCAGACAACGTTTCGTGAGAAACGCCGATGGCACCACACGCCCACAGCGTCCTCGCTTTACACGCGAGGAGGGTGCACCCCGTTATGCAAAAGTAGAGCGTCCGCAGCGCAGCTCTTTTAACCCTAACTTTGAGGGCAACCGCCCCCGCTTCAACCGTGAACGTAGCTTCAACAATGAGCGCCCCTACAACAGCGAGCGTCCATACAATAGCGAGCGCACCTACAGCCGTAGCAACTCGTTCAACAGTGATTACAGCCGTGACTACAATCGCGACTACAACCGTGCCGAGAAACCCTATAGCCGTCGTCCCCAATATAGTCGTCCCGAGCAGGGCAACTCATGGCACTCTGATGCCGAGAACACCTTCCGCCCTACTTACGGTCGCGAGGAGGCAGGCTACAATGCACGTCCCCGCTTCAATCGAGAGGGTGGCTATGGCCAGCGTCCCGCATTCGGTGGCAAGCAGCAGAAGGGTGCTTTCCCTAACAATAAGTACAGCAAGAAGAAGCAGATACAATATCGTGAGGAACTGAAGGATCCCAACGAACCTATCCGTCTGAACAAGTACCTCGCCAATGCCGGTGTATGCTCGCGCCGCGAGGCCGATGACTTCATCACAGCCGGTGTGGTTACCGTAAACGGACAGGTGGTAACCGAACTCGGTACCAAGGTAAAGCGTGGCGACGAGGTACGTTTCCACGACCAGACCATCAGCATCGAGCGCAAGATCTACATCCTCCTCAACAAACCGAAGGATTATGTGACCACCGTAGAGGATCCTCAGGACCGCAAGACCGTGATGGAGCTTGTGAAGGGTGCTTGCAAGGAACGTATCTACCCCGTAGGCCGTCTCGACCGCAATACTACCGGTGTGCTCCTGCTCACTAACGATGGCGAGCTGGCTTCGAAACTTACTCATCCTCGTTTCTTGAAGAAGAAGATCTATCACGTGCGTCTCGACAAGAACCTCACTGCAGCCGATATGGAGAAGTTGGCTACAGGCATCCAGCTCGAGGACGGCGAGATACATGCCGACGAGATCAGCTATACCTCCGATACTGACAAGTCGCTCGTAGGCGTAGAGATTCACAGCGGCCGCAACCGTATCGTACGTCGTATGTTCGAGGCAGTGGGATACCGCGTGTTGCGTCTCGACCGCGTACAGTTTGCCGGACTCACCAAGAAGAACGTTCGCCGTGGCGACTGGCGCTTCCTCACCGAGAAGGAGGTGAACATGCTGCGCATGGGAGCGTATGAGTAATTAATTTATGGAGATAAAAGGAGATAAATGGAGTTAAATGCCAATAGTTACCCCGCGCGAAAAACAATTGGCTTTATCTCCCCAAGGCGCGAAGCGACTATCTCCCTTTAA
>JAFWXS010000152.1 GCA_017517925.1 Bacteroidaceae bacterium
CGTCCCTTAGCCTCGTTGATAACACGGAAGCCCTCCTGGATATCAGCTATAGCTTGCATGGCCTGATCGAGCGCCACATTCTTCTCATTGAGTGCTACGGTGAGTGAATCATTACGGGCAGTCAGCTCTTTCTCACGCTTCACATTGGTACAACTTGCAAGTGCTGCAACACATAGTACCATACAAAAGATTTTTTTCATACGTTTTTGTTTTACATGTTAGTATCTAAACATATTGGATGCCGGACAAGCCGGCTCCAATAATACCTTAAACGAGTTTTGCCAATGCTTCCTTGATGCGACGCATAGACTCTACGATATTCTCATCGCTGGTGGCGTAGCTCATGCGGATGCACTCGGGCGAGCCAAAGGAGTCACCGCCCACGCAAGCCACGTGTCCCTCTTCGAGGAGATACATGGCGAGGTCAGAAGCAGTCTCGATAACCTTGTCGCCAAACTTCTTGCCGAAGTAAGCGCTGCACTTGGGGAAGAGATAGAAGGCTCCCTGAGGCTCGTTGACCTCGAAACCGGGGATCTCGCGACCGAGCTGCACGATGAGGTTGCGGCGACGCTCGAAGGCCTTGCGCATCTCCTCCACGGGCTCTTGAGTGCCACGGTAGGCTGCCTCGGCTGCTTTCTGCGATACAGAGCAGGGGCCGCTGGTGTACTGGCCCTGCAACTTGTTGCAAGCCTTCACTATCCATTCGGGACCGGCAATGAAGCCGATGCGCCAGCCTGTCATGGCATAAGCCTTTGACACACCGTTGATGATAACTACGCGGTCGCGTACGCCAGCAAACTGAGCGATGCTCTCATGACGACCCACATAGTTGATGTGCTCGTAGATCTCATCGGCAATGACGTATACCTGCGGATGACGCTCGAGCACGGCTGCCAGTGCTGCCAACTCCTCGCGACTATATACAGAACCCGTAGGGTTAGAGGGCGAGCAGAGGATGAGAGCCTTGGTCTTGTCGGTGATGGTAGCCTCGAGTTGCTCGGCAGTAATCTTAAAGTCCTGCTCGATGCCTGCAGCCACAATGACAGGAGTACCGTTAGCCATGAGCACCATCTCGGGGTAGCTCACCCAGTAGGGAGCGGGCACGATGACCTCATCACCTTCGTTGACGAGCGCCATCACCACATTGCATACCGACTGCTTGGCTCCGTTGGAGCAAGAGATTTGATTGACAGTATACTCAAGGTTGTTCTCGTTCTTCAGCTTGTCCACAATAGCCTGGCGCAATGCAGGGTAGCCCGGTACGGGTGAATAGCGTGAGAAGTTGTCGTCGATAGCCTGCTTGGCTGCCTCCTTGATGTGGTCGGGGGTGTTGAAGTCGGGCTCGCCTACACTAAGGTTAATAACATCAACGCCTTGAGCCTTGAGTTCGGCACTGCGTTGCGACATCGCCAGCGTGGCTGACGGAGAGAGTCGGTTGATAAGGTTGCTTGGTGTGTTCATATGACCAATATTTACAATTTACAAATGTACTATTTCTATTGATTCTTATTTCTTGAAGTGGAGCGTATGCCCCATGCGGTCTTTCTTGGTGCGCAGGTAGCGCTCATTGTAGCAGTTGGGCTCAATCTCGATGGGCACGTTCTCTACAATCTCAAGGCCATAAGCTTCGAGTCCGATACGCTTGACGGGGTTGTTGGTGAGCAGGCGCATCTTGTGCACACCGAGCGAGCGCAGTATCTGTGCACCTACGCCGTAGTCGCGCTCGTCAGCATCGAAGCCGAGGTGTATGTTGGCATCTACGGTATCAAGGCCCTCTTCCTGCAGCTTGTAGGCGCGTATCTTGTTCATCAGCCCGATGCCGCGGCCCTCCTGCATCATATACACGATGAGGCCCTTGCCGGCTGCATCAATCTCCTCCATGGCCTTGTGGAGCTGGTCGCCACAGTCGCAACGGCACGATCCAAAGATGTCGCCCGTCATGCATGAGGAGTGCATGCGCACGAGAATAGGTTCATCCTCTTCCCACTCGCCCTTGATGAGGGCCACGTGCTCGGCTCCATTGGAGAGCTGGCGGAAGGGAATAAGGCGGAAGTGCCCGTGTGCGGTGGGCATGTCTACCTCTTCGCCACGTTCAATCATCGACTCCGTATTGAGACGGTAAGCGATAAGGTCATGGATGGTGATGATAGGGATGTTCATCTCCTGAGAAATCTCCATCAGCTGCGGTATGCGTGCCATGGTACCATCCTCGTTCATGATTTCGATGAGGGCAGCAGCGGGATAGAGTCCCGAGAGACGGGCAAGGTCGATAGCCGCCTCGGTATGCCCAGCACGGCGCAACACGCCCTTATCCTGAGCATAGAGCGGGTTGATATGCCCAGGACGTCCGAAGTCCTCTGCTGTACGTTTGGGGTCGGCCAAAGCACGGATGGTAGCAGCGCGATCAGCTGCCGAAACGCCCGTAGTGCAGCCCTCGATAAGGTCTACAGTCACCGTAAACGGAGTGCCCAGGATACTGGTGTTGTTGTTCACCTGCGGAGCGAGGTTCAACTCCTCACAGCGAGACAGTGTGATAGGTGCACACAGCACGCCACGCCCATAGCGGAGCATGAAATTGACAATCTCGGGAGTTATCTTCTCGGCAGCAACGATGAAGTCGCCCTCGTTCTCGCGGTCCTCATCATCGACCACGATGACGATGCCGCCTTGGCGGAACACCTCCAAGGCCTGCTCAATGGAGCTCAGCTGCCACGTCTTCTCATTAGAGTTTTCTTTCATAGATGATATTTTGTATTTCTTTGTTTGTCTTTACTATTCTCTTCAAATCACCTTTCAGCCTATGCCGGAAGAAGGTGGCTCGTGCATAAAGCAAAACACCTACGGGGAGTACTACACCCGCAGCCACATTAAGCCATTTGTATGGGAAGGGAGCCGCATGAGCATTTAGCGAAACTACAGGGTAGGAATTCACTTTATTAAGTATCTCTTGGCTACGGCTATTGCCCAATTGCTCCGCTATATGGTTAAGTTGCTCGTTGAGTTTGAGCAAGGCACTATCACGATTATCCTTTGCAGCAAACATACCCAAATAGTTTGGGAGCAGATTGGTCAAATAGGCGCGATTGTACTCCTTGCAAGCGACAGACAATGTCGAAAGCTCGCCACAGATGTTCGCATAATCGGGGTCATCAATGATAACCTCCTTTATCACATTATGGCGCTTGGCACGCATTCCCAACAGCCAACGCAAGGCAGATTTGTACAGGTCTGCATTGAATACGCCCGAGTCTTTATTGGCCTGATAAGTAAGGAATATGCCCAGAGGGCCAAGCACAAAAGTGCTCACCCAACGACCCCACCATACAGGCACTGCGCCCTCCTTGGCCAGATTATTACCCGAATTGTCAATAATATAATATACGATAAAGGTGAATACCGACACCACGATAGGCATTCCCAATCCGCCTTTGCGGATAATAGCGCCCAACGGGGCTCCTATAAGGAAGAACACAAGACAAGCCAGCGATAGGGTTATCTTATTGAGCCACTCTATCTGATGGCGGCGTATATTCTTGTCGGCATTAAACACGGTCTTGGTCTTCAAAGCCGTCTCGTTCTTCAAGTTGTTGATACGCGATTCTTCGTTCTTGAGCCATTTTTGGCGTTGGTCACGCGTAGCAGAATGGAAAAGGCTGTCTACATTGATACGCGTCAACTGCTCCTCCTCCACGAACTCGGCCAGCTTGGCCGTATCAGACTTGGTGAGGTTATACGAGGCGTATGTATTTTTGTTCAATTGCTGGAAATATGCACGTCCAATGCTGTCCTGCACGGCAGTCAACGAATCAATGTCATGATTCAACTGAATCATATTCTTGTTCATCGCGTTGCCGCTAAGGAAGCTACCATCCATCACATCAAAATCGTTGTTAAACTCGATAAGCATGGTCTTTTCGCCAAACTGTTCACGACGATAGGGGATATTCTTCGAATTTATTTGCCCATCTTTCAGGCTTTCAAACTGCTCACCATGGTAAAGTATCATCTTCAGGTGCTGCTTGTCTGCTGTAGTTTCAAGGCGTCCGCTATCGGCTTTCAAGACTGTGGCATTCTCAAAGCCATTACTCAGATTATAGATTACTACGCCATAAAGCATACCTGTACTGTTGTCTTTTTTCTTCACATACAGGTTGTAGTTCTCTATACCATCATAGAAAGCTCCTTCAGGGATTTCCAACTCTGGGGACTTCTGCTTCATCGAGATGAGCAATGTCTGCATCTGCAGATTGGCATGCGGCACAGTGACATTCTGAAAATAGAACGACACCACACCCAGCCCTACACAGAGTACAATAAGCGGACTCATCACCCTTATTAGCGGAACACCCGCAGCCTTCATGGCAGTAAGTTCTACACGTTCTCCAAAGTTTCCGAACGTAATAAGAGCAGCCAGCAACACTGCCAGGGGCAACGACTTAGGCACCAAGGCAAGAGCCGTATAATAAAAGAATCTCGCCAACACATCCATTGGTATACCCTTACCCACCAGTTCATCCACATAGAGCCACAAGGCTTGCATGATAAAGATAAACAAACAGATAAAGAAAGTTCCGACAAACATGAAGCCGAAACTTTTCAGCACGAATATGTCGAGTTTTCTGATGCGCACTGTGACGTCACTCTAAATTCACGCACAAAATTAGTGCAAGGCGAGCGAAAAAGCAAGTTTACTCGTGTTTTTCCGAGCCGCAGCCTAATTTCTCCCTGCTTTAGCAGGCTAAAGATAGTGAATTAAATTGACAATCGGCAATTGACAATTATCCCTCCAAGTACAACTATCGACCTAAAGCACCTTCAGAGCAGCAAAAAACGTATATACACAACCTGTCTTTATTAACAGCGACAAAGGCAGCAGCAAGGGGAGCCAATCACAGCCCCGCTACGCGGCGAAGTTCTTCCATCTGGCTTTCCCACATCTGTACTAAATCTTCTTCGTCTTCGTTACGAGAAACCTCTGTAATCTCCAAGATATGAGCCTTGGTCAGTTCACTCACGTTGATACGCAGTTCAAAATAAGTTTTCGGTCCTTCATCCAACCAATGGAAACGGATATACACTCCTTCACGGCAACCCAAAAGCGCTGCCTCACGCACTTCATCTTTGCCCCAGCAGAAAGTATACACCTCATTTGATTGAGTAATTTTATCGGCCATCCAAGCCTCCAGGCCTCCAGTAGTACCAATGAAGTTCCAAATAATGTTCCGCGAATTCCCATTCAGCGGATATTCTAAATGTATTTTCGTCATGGTAAAGTGCTTTTGGTTGCGAATATACAAAAAAGAGAAGAACAAACAAACTATATTTCTTTTTTTTTACACGCTTCATCGCTTTTGAAAAAAGTTTCAAAAAAAACAGGATTTTATTTGGCCAACCAAAAAAAACGCCTTACCTTTGCACCCGCAAATCCAAAAGGATGGCGGGATAGCTCAGCTGGTTAGAGCGCATGATTCATAATCATGAGGTCCCCGGTTCAATCCCGGGTCCCGCTACACGAAAGAGACGACGCCTAAGGCCTCGTCTCTTTTTCATTTCCATATATTACGCAAAGCCTAACAAAATGTTAAGCACCTGCTTCGTTTGTTTAAAGTTTCCAAAAATAAGACTTTTTGAACATTTTTGAGCTAAAAATGATTTTGTATTTGAGGCAAAAGATTCTACTTTTGGCCACTTAAAAAATACAAAACAATCCTAAATCCCTTTATTATGAAACAAGAACAATCGAAACGAATCCAGACATCGTTACTCAACGGTGCAGAGAAAAAGGTGCTTGTATGGCTTGCCGAGCGGCAACCACGTTGGATGACCTCAGACATCCTCACCGGCATTGGTGTAGTGGGAGCTATAATTGTAGCCGTAGGTTATTTCCTGTCCAACTACCACATCGGATGGCTGTGGCTGGCATCATTAGGTTTCGTCATCAACTGGTACGGCGATTCTCTTGACGGCACATTGGCTCGTGTGCGCAATACACAACGCCCCATCTACGGGTTCTACCTCGACCACAATATTGACGGTATCACAATGGCCATCATGTGCATCGGAGCCGGACTAAGCGACATGCTTAATCTCTACATCGCCATGGCGGTACTGGCCGTATACCTGCTCTTGTCCATCTCTGTGTATATCAATGCTCATCTGAAAGGCGAATTCAAACTCACCTATGCCGGGATGGGGCCTACAGAATTTCGCCTAATCATGATTGTGGTGAATACGTTGTTTGTCACTATTGTCCCCTTACGAGAATGGGGCATAACCTTCAGCATACTCAACACTCCCATCATTTTCGGAGCATTCGACTTCATAGGATTAGCCATTCTTGCAGTGCTTATCATCATTCACCTCAACAACTTTAAGCACGATGCCAAAGAGTATGCCGAGCTTGACCCTGTAAAGCCATTCTGAACAGCGATCAAGTGGTACAGAAACAATAATCTACAATGACGTTGCCAACGAGCCATATAGGTAAAATATCTAAATTCATCGCGTCGAACGCCTTAGGCACCATAGTGGACACGATGGTGCTATGGGTCTTTTCTCACTTCATCTTCGAAGGGTATGTGGGCGAGTATTTAGTATCACCACTCATATCATTTGAGTGTGCTGTATTCACCAACTTCCTTTGCTCATGGCATTTCATCTGGCGCGACAGGTCAAAACATTACCTAAAGTCCTCCTTCGGCCGCAAGTACCTGGTTTACAATCTCTCGGCATCGGCAACCTTCATATTCAAAATGTTCATTCTATTATTATTGGAGCACTTCTTCGGATGGAATGTCGTCACGTGTAACCTCATAGCCTTATGCCTATCTGGAAGCATCAACTTTGCCATGGGCGAGTGGGTGATATTCCGGAAAGCCAAGGAAATGAAAGCAAACAGCTAACAGAATGCCTTTACTGACCATACAAGAACTGGAACGGTTGTCGCCCCTTTTCCGAGGGCGAATGGGGAACCATTTGGGACATAGCATCATGCGCTGGCTTTCGGTCGACAGACTCAATGCCCTATATGACCGTCATGCACACCTCAGCGGTGCAGACTTCGCCCACAGCATTTTAGAGGACTTGAACATACGCTATGAGGTTTCAGGACCAGGCATCGAGTATCTTAACAATCTCTCCTCCTCTCCGCTGCAGTTCCATCCCCCATTCATTACTATAAGCAATCACCCATACGGCAGCATCGACGGCATCATCCTCGCCGACCTTTTCGGACATCTGTACCCCAACTACAAGATCATGGTCAACAAGATACTGAGCCGCATTGAAGCACTATCGCCCTCATTCATCTCTGTCACCCCTACAGGCGTAGAACGCACCACCCCCACGACGGAAAGCATCATCGGCATCCGACGCGCCCTTACACAACTACGTTCAGGTGGAGCATTAGGACTCTTCCCCTCGGGAGCAGTAAGCGACCTGAGTCTGCGTGAACGTTGCATACGCGACCGCGAATGGCAACCCGCCATCATCCGCCTTATCGCCAAAGCGCAAGTCCCCATACTCCCCGTACGTTTCTTTGACGGCAACTCACCGTTCTACTACTCATTAGGTCTCATCGACTGGCGCATACGTCTCTTGCGACTGCCCTCCGAAGTATTCAACAAGGCACATCGCCCTACCCGTATCGGCATAGGCATACCCATCAGCGTCGAAGAGCAACGAGCCTACCTTGCCACACACTCCTTCGAGGAGTTTGGGCTATGGCTACGCCACAGTGTATACGGCCAGGACATACTCACCCACAAGCGCACCATTGACTGACATATAGCAACGAACAATACCATTTAGAATAATATTTGGTATCGTTTTCCACTTTTCAGCTTTACACATTGTCTTTTCTCTGAGAAATATTGTACCTTTGTGCAGAATTAAGGTATTATCAACTATGTCAGATATTAAAAAGATGGAGCGTCCCCGCACTGGACGTATGTTGGCAGGCGTATGTGCTGCCATCGCTAACTATGCGAACATCGACGTTACGGTAGCTCGTGTGGTATACACCCTGCTGACCATATTCACTGCCTTTAGCGGAATCATCGTATACATCATCCTCATGATATTGATTCCCGAAGCACCAAACCGCTATCTCAACCAATGATTAAAATAGGAATACTTGGAGCTGCCGGATACACCGGTGGCGAACTCATCCGCCTGCTGGTGAACCATCCCGAGGCGGAAATCGTCTTTGCCAACAGCGAGAGCAATGCAGGCAACCTTGTGGCCGATGTGCACGAGGGTCTCTTGGGCGACACCGACCTGAAGTTTACCGATACCATGCCCTTCGACGAGGTGGACGTGGTGTTCTTCTGCTTCGGTCACGGCAAGAGCGAGCAGTTCTTGCAGGAGCACACGGTCCCTGCTCACGTGAAGATTATCGACCTGGCGCAGGACTTCCGCATCGCCGCACCTACCCACGACTACGTGTACGGACTGCCCGAGATACACAAGGCGCAGATACAGCAGTGCCAGCATCTGGCCAACCCTGGATGCTTTGCCACCTGCATACAGTTGGGTCTGCTGCCCTTGGCCAAGGCGGGACTGCTCACCCACGACGTGGCAGTGAATGCCATCACCGGCTCTACGGGTGCAGGACAGAAGCCTGTGGGCACCACGCACTTCAGCTGGCGCACCGACAATATGAGTATATATAAGGTGTTCACCCACCAGCATCTGCACGAGATACGCCAGTCGCTCACCGAGTTGCAAGGCTCGCTGGATGCCTCCATCGACTTCATCCCCTACCGTGGCGACTTTGCCCGCGGCATCTTCTGCACCGAGGTGGTGAAGTTCGACGGTGCTGAGGGCTCACCCACCAACCCCACAGCCGAGCAGCTAGCCGACATGTACCGCACCTTCTACGCCGACGCTGCCTTCACGCACTACGTGGACAAGGCACTCGACCTGAAGCAGGTGGTCAACACCAACAAGGCACTCGTACACATCGACAAGTTTGGTAACAAAGCCGTCATCACCTGCATCATCGACAACCTCCTCAAAGGTGCCGTAGGCCAGGCCGTACAGAACATGAACCTGATGTTCGGCGTTGACGAGAAAGCAGGACTTGGACTGAAGGCGAACGCGTTCTAAATTTTCAATTTTCAATTAAAGATGAATCTCTTCAACGTATATTCCCTCTATCCCGTAGAGCCCGTGCGCGGCAAGGGCAGCTACGTTTACGATGCCCAAGGCACCGAGTATCTGGACCTCTATGGTGGCCATGCCGTCATCTCCATAGGCCATGCCCATCCGCACTACGTGCAGATGATCAGTGAGCAGGTGGCCCGACTGGGCTTCTACTCCAACTCTGTAGAGAACAGTCTGCAGCAACAGTTGGCCGACCGTCTGGGTCGCCTTTCGGG
>JAFWXS010000153.1 GCA_017517925.1 Bacteroidaceae bacterium
TGGAACTACACCATTGAGGCTCAGGGCGAGACACAGATGATGCAACACTTCAATGGAGACAACACCCTGAAATCGCGTTTCATGACACCATTCAACGGTTCGCTCACCGTCGGTATGGACTACAAGAAGAATTTCAAGAACGGTAGCATATCAATCTTCCCCGGTCCGCTCTCTTACAAGATGAGCTATGTAGCAGTCAAGGATTTAGCGTCCAAGTATGGTATTGAGAAAGGCCGTATCCGCAACGACATCGGTTCGAAATTACAGGTAGACTTCAACTATAAGATAACCAAGAACATCAGCTATCGCACCCGTTTCTACTACTACACTCCGTACGACTATGTGCAGATGGATTGGGAAAACACATTCAGTTTCCAGGTGAGCAAGTATATATCTACCACATTGTTCTTCCACACTCGCTTCGACGACCACGTTGCACGCAACGACGAATGGGGATTCCTGCAATTCAAGGAATACCTCACTTTCGGACTCAACTATTCGTGGTAACACACGACTGAGAGTTAAGAAAAAAAGACGGTTAAGAGCCTTGAGTGAAGAGTTTTGCCCAGCGATAGAACTTTTATCGCCATTTATGGGTTAACTCTTCACTCCTTTTTTTTATTATAACTCTTCATTATGATAAACAAACAAAGCGTACAGCTTGCGCTCCACCTTTCAGCCTTTGTCCTCAGTCTATTGCTTGTCATCAGCATATCTATCGATACATTCGCAGGGACACCCTTCTACAATGACACGAATTATCTCGACCTTCAATTTTGGATATGTATACTACTGATAATACTATTCTCTATTGAGGTATATAACGCCGAGCATTCGTGGCAATACTTTGGCAATCATTTCCTATTCCTACTCCTTATCATCCCCTACCTCACCCTATTCGACTGGTTTGACGTCACCTTGTCTTCAGAGATGGAATTCCTCTTTCGGTTCATCCCCCTCATTCGTGGGTATATTGCATTCACCATCATCGCCTATGGCCTGCTACGCGACCTCACAGCCGGACTTCTCATCACCTACATCGTAATACTCTTCTCCTTTATATATTATAGCAGTCTCATCTTTTATGTTTTGGAGGCCAATGTCAACCCGATGGTGCACAACTTTTGGGATTGCCTTTGGTACTCATGTATGACTGCCACAACTGCAGGATGCAGCATACAAGCTGTCACCACGGTAGGTAAGGTCATCTCCGTGCTACTATCTTTATCAGGCATGATGCTACTCCCCGTCTTCACCGTCTACCTCACTGATATCATCCGGACAGGGCATATAACAAAGAATAGCGAAACTTAAAGTCCCGCTATTCTCCATATCATATTATTAGTAACTATTACCACACCTGGGCACGCTTCTCGGCAGGGATGTAGAGCTTGTGCTCGGGAGTGATGCCGAATGCCTCGTACCAAGCATCGATGTGGGGCAATGTGCCGTTCACGCGCCAGCGGCCCAGTGAGTGAGGATCGCTCTTGGTGTACACACGGATCTGCTCGTCGCGGATATTGCCTGCCCATACAGCTGAGTATGCAAGGAAGAAGCGCTGCTCGGGAGTGAAGCCATCCTTCACGGGGAGCGGAGCATCCTTGGTGGCGTTCTTGAATGCCTGGTATGCTACCATGATACCACCATGGTCGGCGATGTTTTCACCCAAAGTGAGCTCACCATTGGCCTGCAAGCCAGGAAGTACCTCGATAGCGTTGAAGTGGTCAACGAGCACCTGAGTCTTGGCCTTGAACTTATCACCATCGCCCGGAGCCCACCAATCTGAGAAGTTACCCTCCTTGTCGAACTGACGGCCCTGGTCGTCAAATCCGTGAGTCATCTCATGACCGATAACCACACCGATGGCACCATAGTTGAAGGCATCGTCGGCATTCATGTCGAAGAAGGGATACTGGAGGATACCTGCAGGGAAGCAGATCTCGTTGGTTGTGGGGTTATAGTAGGCATTTACTGTCTGCGGAGTCATGTGCCACTCGGTATTGTCTACGGGCTTGCCATACTTGCGGGCAATCATATCGTTCCAGAAGAACTCGTTGGCAGCCATCAGGTTCTCAGAATATGTCTTCGCGGGGTCGATAACCAAGCCCGTATAGTCCTTCCACTTGTCGGGATAGCCCACCTTGACGATGAAGGAGTTGAGCTTCTCGTGAGCACGTTTCTTGGTGTCGTCGCTCATCCAGTCCTGCGCATCGATACGCTGTCCGAGAGCCACCTGTAGGTTCTTCACGAGGGTAAGCATACGCTCCTTGGCCTCGGCGGGGAAGTACTTCTCTACATACATCTGACCTACAGCCTCGCCCAACACACCGTTGACAACCTCCACAGCACGCTTCCAGCGAGGTTGCTGCTCCTTGCGGCCACTGAGTGTACGGCCATAGAAGTCGAAGCTCTCGTCAGCAAAGGCGTCGCTGAGTTCGTTGGCCGAGCCATCGAGCAGGTGCCACTGCAGATAAGCGATGAGGTTCTCCACCGGCTCCTCGTTCACGATACGCGCAACCTCTTGGATAGGCTCCAGCTGCGATACGCTGAGCTCCTTCAGGCCATTGATGCCCAAGATGCTGAAGTAGTTCTCCCAATCGATACCGGGGAACTGAGCCTTGAGCTCCTCCATCGTCATCTTATGATAGTTGGCAGCAGGGTTGCGCTGATCGGTTGCGCTGAACGACTTGTCGGCCAGTGCAGTCTCAATCTTCATCACCGCCTCCATCTTCTTGGTAGCAGCAGCCTCGTCAAATCCTGCCAGCTTGAACATATTCACGATATGCTTCTTGAAAGCCTCGCGAATGGCTGTCGTAGCCTCATCGGTGTCGAGGTAATACTCCTTCTCGCCCAATGAGATGCCGCCCTGATACAGCTGCACGAGGTTCTGCTTGCTGTTCATGATGTCGGCATCAATATATACGTGGAAGAATCCGCCCATGCCCTGACGTGAGAGCTCAGCCACCAGCGGCATCACCTCGCTGTTCTTCTTGAGGGCCGCGATACGGTCCATCACAGGCTGTATGGGAGCTATGCCGCGTTCGTTGCGTGCAGTGCTGTCCATAGCCATATTGTAAAGGTCGCCAATCTTCTGTGCCACAGTGCCGGGCGCATTCTCAGCCTCTGCGATGCCTGTGATGAGCGTGCGCAGCTGCTCGCGGTTATCCTCGGCCAGCTTGTCGAAGCTGCCAAAGCGTGAATACTCGTCGGTGAGCGGGTGACTGTCCATCCATCCGCCACATGCATAGCGGAAGAAGTCATCACCAGGGACGGCTTTCGTGTCCAGATTCTCCAATTTAATTCCAGATTCCATTGTTTTGTTGTTGGTGCAGGCCACGGTGGCAAATGCCGCAATGACCAGAGTTGCTAAAGTTTTTGTTTTCATATTATATATAATAATGTATCGATTTCTCGAAATGCGCTGCAAAAGTAATCAATAATATCCATATTTATCACCATTCCCCCAACATTTCATACACTCAAACCACCATTTCATACATTCGGCGGAGATATTTTTTGTCATTTGGACGAACCATATTACCTTTGCCCTTGCAAGAACGACAACAGCACCCGCCCGTTCTGCTTTTGATTTGGAATGAAGAAACAACTTGTCATATCTACCTCGATCGACCTGGTACGCATAGCACCGGAGCGCATTATTTACATCGCATCGGATGGCAACTACTCTACCCTCGTACAGACCGATGGCGAGATGCGTATGCTCACCTTCCAATTGGGACAGATAGAGCGCATGATTGCCGACCAGCTGGGTAGCGAGGGCAATAACTTCATTCGTATTGGTAAGAGTCTAATTATAAATCGCTCATACATCTACTACATCAATGTCACCAAGCAGAAGCTCACGCTCTCCGATGTGGCATCGTTCAGCCATACGGTAACGGCATCCAAGGAGGCATTGAAACAGTTGAAAGAGCTGATAGAAAAGGAGGCAACACTATGATTTTG
>JAFWXS010000154.1 GCA_017517925.1 Bacteroidaceae bacterium
ATACATTTGGGGCATACTGCGCTGGCCGCATCCATCTGCGACTTGGGAGTTGTAGATGAGGCATGGTTAATGGTGAGTCCGCAAAACCCTCTTAAGCGCAATCTCGAACTGCTTGACGAGAACGAACGCCTCAAAATGGCACAATTGGCAGTAGCTCCCTACTCCACACTACGTGCATGTGATTTTGAGTTTACTCTTCCACGACCATCCTATACATACCACACCCTGAAAGCTCTACGCTCGAGTTATCCCGAGTGCGAATTTAGCCTCATCATTGGCGAAGACAACTGGCTGCATTTCGACCGTTGGTATCGCTATGAGGAGATTCTACGCGAGACACGCCTAATTGTATATCCGCGTCACGAACAGCAGACAACAGGCAAGCAACAGCCACAGGGACTAAAGACCATACATCACTCTGAAATAATAAATCACCATTTCGAAATGCCTCTGCTTCCATATAGTTCGACCGAAATACGTCACCTCCTGGCCCAAGGGAAAAGTGTCAGCCACATGCTGCACCCCGACGTAGAAGCATACATTAAGGAAAAGGCCTTTTACACCAAAAACGAATAAAACATGAAACACATTGCCATACTGATCGCCGCAGCACTTATCAGCCTTGCCTGCAAAGCACAAACCGTAACAGACAGGTATGAGCTGACACCTGATTATATGCAAGAGGTATTCTCTGACATCATCGGTTCTGAGTGCAATATCATCTGTTTAGGCGATGCCACCGGACAGTATATCGGATACTCCCGCAACAACAGTTTCTTTGGCTGGGGGAATTACATTGCAGGCAATGGCAACCAATGGATAGGCCAATGGAACAATGGCAAATGCATATTTGGCATACTCATCAAAGACAAGGAAGGACGTATCGGATCTGACACCCATTATGTAACATATGACCTCACGAAGGGAACAATCATAAATATCGTCAAGGACAATGAGACCTTCAGCTATACAGCCGAGCAGGCCTCCGCTTCACCCTACCGATTTGTCAGACTCAACTACGGGAATGGCGACAACTACATCGGCGAGACTCGCAATGGTCTCCGACATGGCCAAGGCATCTACTATTGGGCTAACGGGAATTATTGGTATGGCACCTTCAAAGATGGATACAGACAAGGATACGGTGCACTATTCACTCCTGACGGCACCATCAGCTATGGCCTATGGCTGGGCGATGACAAGCAATAAGGCCTACTCTGAGGCGTCATCACGGCACAGAGTCACTATCACCACATCAGTAGGAGCAAATACACGGACTGGATAACGCGAAGTGCCCAATCCGTTAGAGATTATTATGGGAAGGCCATCGCTATTGTATCTGAGCCCCGAGCGAAAACGCATACCATAGCGTGAGGCTGTAAAGGGTGCATAAAGCCCAAAGATGGTAACTTGCCCACCATGTGTATGTCCAGCAAGAGCAAGATCCACTCCTTTGATATCGGCTTCCTCCACATAATCAGGTGTATGGGTTAGAAGAACTACAAATTCCTCTGGAGCAATGCGCACAGAATCGGCTTCACCAAGCGCCCTTGACGCCGGATATTTACCAGCATACGGGTTGGCTCCCCATAGCACAATATATTCATCGCCCCGGCGAATGGTATCCACTTCATGCTCAAGCAAGTGCATACCCTTGCGCTGGATAACGTCCCGAATTAATTCGGTACAACGTTCGTAGTCATTGTTACCAAGCACGGCATACGTACCGTCGGGAGGTGTCACAAGAGCAAGTTCGTCAAATAGGGGTTCTACATACTCACAACCCTCCTGATAGTCACCGCCAAGCAACAATACATCGGGATCCAGCATCTGCAAAGCCTTTACTGTGCCACGCAGCTGACGCTCCTTGAACTTACTCTCAAGGTGAAAGTCTGAAGCAAAAGCAATACGATATCCATCAAATGCAAGCGGTAGGTCACGGGAACAAATCTCATAGTTACGTATGCGGTTTACGCCTGCATAGCGTATCGACGTACATGAAGAGAAAGCAAACAAAAGCAACGACCACAGTAGGATATAACGATACTGTTTGCCTTTTCCCATGCGAGTAGTCAACATCGGCTTCATAGAAAGAGCCTGTTTAATCTTTCTCAATCAGCACTGTAGCATACGCTGAGACACCCTCTTCACGTCCAGTAAAACCGAGTTTCTCTGTAGTGGTAGCCTTGATGGTCACATCTTCCTCATCAATGCCCATCACATTGGCCAGCGTCTGTTGCATGAGAGGTATATG
>JAFWXS010000155.1 GCA_017517925.1 Bacteroidaceae bacterium
AAGAAGGCTGTTGACAAGCAGTATTTCCTTGACGCGATAGACCGCATAATTGGCGGATTGGAGAAGAAGACCAAGGTGATGACGCAGAAGGAGAAGGAGACTATCGCCATACACGAAGCAGGACACGCCACCATATCGTGGTTCCTTGAGCACGCCAACCCGCTGATAAAAGTCACTATCGTTCCGCGTGGAAGAGCGCTCGGTGCTGCTTGGTATATGCCCGAAGAGCGACAGATAACAACCAAGGAGCAGATGCTCGACGAGATGTGTGCCACATTGGGCGGACGCGCGGCAGAAGAGACCTTTATAGGACACATTTCTACAGGCGCGATGAACGACCTGGAGCGTGTGACAAAGCAGGCATACGGAATGATCGCATACGCCGGAATGAGCGAGAAGTTGTCGAACTTGTGCTACTATAACAACAATGAATACTCATTCAACCGCCCATACAGCGAGAAGACCGCCGAGACTATAGACAAGGAGGTACACTCGATGATAAACGAGCAGTACGAAAGAGCAAAAGAGCTTTTACGCGAACACAAGGAGGGACACGCCGAACTCGCAAGAGTACTTATGGAACGTGAGGTTATATTCGCCGAGGATGTAGAAAAGATATTCGGCAAGCGCCCTTGGGCTTCGCGCAGCGAGGAGATATTCGGCAGCAACGAAGAGAAACACGAAACTGAAAACGAGGCACCGGTAACCACTGAGACAGAAGCCACCGCCCCGGAAACAACAGAGAACAATACAAAAGAGACTACAATATGAAAAAGTTTTTGACACGCACAGCTACAGGCGCGGCATTCGTTGCCATACTCATAGGTTCCATTCTTTATGGCAAAGCATCGTTCGGAGCACTGTTTATGCTTGTCACATTGCTTGCCGTAAGCGAGTTCTGCAAGCTTACAAAGAGCTACAAGCAAACGACCTTCAGCATATGGCTCGCCGTACTTGGCGGAGGTTATCTGTTCATTGCCACATTTATGGTTTTTCTTGGTGTGGCAAACGCCCCGCTAACACTATACACCCCATACTTTGCGATTGTAGCGTATGCGTTCATCAAACAGCTTTTTGACACAGAGAGCAAGCCACTTGACAACTATGCATATTTTGTTTTGAGCCAGGTATATGTGGCATTGCCGTTCGCTTTGCTGAATATCCTTGCAACAGCAGGCGCAGAACCAGGCACTGTATACAATTGGCTGATGCCGTTGTCTATCTTCATTTTCATATGGTGCAACGACACAGGAGCATTCTGCGTTGGATGCACAATTGGACGCCACAAGATGTTTGAGCGCATTTCGCCCAAGAAGACCTGGGAAGGTTTTGTCGGGGGAGCAGTTGTAGCTGTTGCGGCAGGCGTGGCGATGTCACGATTCTTCGATGTGATGAATGTGTGGGAATGGGCAGGTATGGCACTGACAGTAGTGGCATCGGGCACATTAGGTGACCTTGTCGAGTCAAGCATGAAGCGCGAGATGCAGATAAAGGATTCAGGAAACATTCTCCCGGGACACGGAGGAATGCTCGACCGTTTCGACAGCACTTTGCTTGCTGTACCTTGCGTGATAATATACTTAAACCTTATCGGAATCCTTTAAGAGAGAATATATCTTGCGGGCCGCACGCTCCGAAGCTCCAGGCTCGCCAAGAATTTCCATCATGCGGCTATACTCACTGAGCATAGCCGCTCTTTCTTTACTATCCGCCGGCAACAACTTACCAAGTTCCTCGATAATATTGCCCACGCTCATATCTGCTGCAACAAGCTCGCGCACCACCTCACTGTCGGCAATGAGATTGACAAGTGAGATATACTTCACTTTAAGGAAATGTTTTTTCAGCCACGAATAGAGCTTTGCCATAGGCGTGGCATAACACACCACCTGAGGCACATTGAATATTGCAGTTTCGAGCGTTGCTGTTCCCGAAGCAACCAATGCAGCGTGGGCATTGTTCAGGATATTATAGGTCTGTCCGAAGACTATACAGGCGCCATCCTCAAGATATGGGGCATAGAACTCCTTGTCGATACCAGGCGCACCGGCAATAACCGGCTGATAGTCGGGAAAAGCCTTCATAGCCTCAAGCATCATTGGCAGATTGGCTGTAATCTCCTGTTTGCGACTGCCTGCCAGAAGAGCC
>JAFWXS010000156.1 GCA_017517925.1 Bacteroidaceae bacterium
CAGTGTACTCGTTGCGGAAGTCACGGCTCGTGGCCATCGTCTCATTGTCGCGGATGTTGCGATTCTTGTAGTTGTTCCAGTTGTATCGGGTGTTGGCATAGATGTCTATGTCATCGCCCCACGGCAGTTTCTTGCCGAAGTTGACATCGAAACCGGTCTGATAGTACTCTCCTCCCTCCCAAAGGTTCTTCCTTGAACGGGTGACAAGCATATTGCTAAGTGAGGCCGTGCGTATGGCAGAGTATACCGAGTCGAGAATCTGCGGTGTGGAGCCATAGCTGCCGGGGTTGCCCGAGAATTGTGCGTGGCGTTGTTCTATCCATCCATCTGAATTGGTGTAATGAAATGTCGTCGTTGCACGTAGCCAGAAGGGTTTCTTCCAAGTGAATGTGTTGCCTGCTCCTATTTGGAACGACTGACGGCGGACTAACATTTCGGTGCGACTAAAGATGTTGCCCGTATTCAAGAAACTTTCTTGTGCACTGTGCGATTTCGTAGCCAGGTCAACCAATCCAACCTCCATCATTGCCTGCTCTTGCCACACCTTATCGGGGTGCTCGGCGTGCAGACTCATACCAATCACTTTCAGGTCGATTTCTCCATCGTTGAGCTTCGTGGGGTCCCACTCCCCTTCGTTTCCTGGCGAGCGGGCTTCGTTCACGTTGTTCAATTTTGCATACAGGGCAAGCCGCGTGTTGGTGGTGAAGCGCAGCCCAAACAAGCGCCCCTTGTAGCGCTCCTCTGTGCCACCTCCGAGCGAAGCGTTGGCGATGTAGCCGGTAGAGTATTCGCGCTTGAGTTTCACATCCATCACAAACTCCTTCTGCTCCACATCGATGCCCAGCCATTCGCTCTTATCTGTCGACTTCTCATACACCTCCACGTTCTGTACCATATAGTTGGGCAGGTTGTCGAGCATCACCCGATTGTCGCCCTTGAAGAAATCCTTACCATTGAGTGTGAGGTTATCAATCTTGCGTCCGTTGACAAATATCTGTCCGTCGTCCTTCAGCTCCACGCCTGGCAACTGCTTGATGAGTGCATCGAGCATACTCCCCTCGGGCATGTTGAAGGCATCGGCATTGAATGCCACCGTGTCGCCTCTATATACGATTTTTACTTGTGTGGCCTTTACCACTACCTCATCGAGGAAATGCTCAAAGTTGGTCTGCTGCTCTTTCAGATGCATATTGTGCCACTCGGCATCGAAATAGGTGTTGCGTCCAATGTACTTCACCTCGTGGTCTACGTAGCAGTCCTCATACTCGGGGTGCTGCGCCAGAATGATATACCGGGCCGGCTCGGCAGGGATGGTGAACTTATACGTAGCATCCACCTTCATTCGGTCGCCATTGTTTCGCCACGTGCGCAGTGTGTCTATCACCACGCTGTCGGCAGTCATCAGTGTAATCTTTGCGTCGAGCACGCCTTGCAGGGTAAGCGAGTTGCGTACGTGTCCCCACAGCGAGATGGTGCGTCCCTTCTTGGGCTTCGGGTTGACCTTAGCCTTCGTAGCTACTTCTACTTCTGTTGTCACTGTCGGTTCAAACCCTTTGACAGCTCCTGTGCCCAGCACCAATGCTGCAAGCACCGCAATAAACTTAATCTTTGTCATGTTCGTTTCGGTTATTATTTTCTGCCCTAAATACGAACATGGTTAAGATTTGTTACAGATGGTGAAAGAAAAAACGGTTGGCTACTTCCTCTTCGGCTGCTTATGCAGCTTGTAGCTCACCTTCAGCATCACGTAGCGCGGTATGCTGTTGGTCCACATCTCGGTGCGACCTTGTCCGTTCACGCTGTAGTTAATGGTGCTGAGGTTGCCCAAGATGTCGAAGCCGTCGAGGGTGAAGAGCAGTTTGCCCTTCATGGCACTCTTCGTCAGGCGGGCATTCCACACCAGTTCGCTCGTGTTCATATTAGCATCGGCATAGCCACGGCGAGTATACATCGTGATGTCGGTGCTCAGCTGCATCTTATAAGGGAGATTCACCAGTCCTGTCAAGCCGTAGTTGAAATTATAAGCATTGATTTCGTTGAAGTCCGCCCGTTCCGAGGTCGCGTGGGTGGTGCTGGCCCTTATCTTGGCCCCTATGCGGTGTTCATCCATGCGATAGT
>JAFWXS010000014.1 GCA_017517925.1 Bacteroidaceae bacterium
ATTTGGGAGAAAGGTCGTTTCAGGATAAAATGGGTGGGGAGGGTTTTGCTTCCGCGTCCGTCGGCTGGGCGATGTGGCGTTGCAACCACTGCTCTGCGCGACTCGCTTCGGTGGCGATGTGTGCGTCCCGAGTCTGACTGCGGAGCTGACGGTGCGCCTCCTTATGGCATTTAGCACAAAGAAGTACGATGTTGTTCGGATTGTAACACAACTGCTCCATCTCTTGGTAGGTCTTGGCTGACTCCACCGGCTTGATGTGATGACAGTCCACGCCAGGAACGACATATCCATCAGGAAGCACACCAGCAGCGATGCCGTCCTTACGACACTGCTGACACCTGCCTTCATCTCGGAGCCACACGACCCGCTTCACTTGCCACCATCTGGGCGAGTTCAGCAGCTTTTGATATTTGGGGTTGCGGCTCATAACTCCTTGCGAATATCTTCGACTATCCACGGATTCTCCTTGGCATAGGCAATGGCGTCCTCTATCTGAACGCGCTCGATGAGCCGGCGCTTGGGATTCGGGAATCCTTTCACGGCATCCTCGGTCAAGAAGAGTTTGTTTCCAATCACCCATGCGTCGGCGAACTTCACCTCATAGCGTTCAGGTTGGTCGTATCGCGCTTGTCGCAGCAGCAACTTCACCGCCCTTTTGTACATTTCGTTAGTCATATCTATTCTACTTTTAATGATAATTTCTCACATAAGTCATCCACTTCCGGCATTGGATCAATACCCAACAGCCTGCAAGCCTTTTGCCCTTCAGTCTCTTTTGGCAGCACATCGTGCCCTTCCGCCACCATGCGGAACAGAATGTCTGCAATGTCCGCTTTCTCTCCATCCGACTCCTGCCAGTTGTCCAGAATAGAACGGCTAACTTTCAGGTATCTGGACTTGCAAGCATTGGCAACGGATTCCCACTCGTCAAACCCGTCACGGTCCGGGAAGAGGATTACATGGCGTTTAGCTTCCAGGAACTGCTTGAACATGTTCACCTTCAGTTTCGACTTGCCGCCTGTTGCCAACCATATCCATTCTGATTGCGGATAGAGAGCGGAACAGAGGATGGCGGTCTTCTCGCTTTCCACGATGCACACCTTTGCATGCTTGAACATTGAAGAGAGGTGAAGCCCGAACAGGCATATCTCCACGCGGTTCTTCTTTTCGTCAAACTTCCCGGTGTGCCACCATTTCGGGTTGCAACTCTTGTCGCGGTGACCGTCCGGCTTGTATGCCATGTACTTCATAGTCCGCACGTGGTAGAACTCATCCACGTAAGGGAAGACAGTCCATCCGTATTGTGCACCTTCAGTCAGCGTGCCAAGGCAGTAGTTGAACATGGCCTTTTCCAGTCGTGCGCTTTCGGCCTCATTCCATTTCAGACTCCGCATCCATTTGGCGAGGTTGTTCTCTTCGAGGTGTCCTATCACTTCACGCAGCACATCCTTTTGCCAATAGATCATCGTGCGAGGGTCTTGCTGCGGACGCGGTGTGAACTTCCCCTTGGGAGCAACCGGCTTCATGTCGTCACCGGTCGGTATGCCGTACATGTCTGCCAGCACCTTCAGCGCTTCACCGTAGGAGATACCATCCAACTTCATCAGGGTTTCGATGGCATCACCGCCAGCCCCGCAGCTGAAACACTTGCAGATGTTCTTGGTCTCATTCACGGAGAAGTTGCCGGTGTGCACATCGTCGTGGAACGGACACAACCCGACCAACTCGCGGCCCTTGCGAAATAGCTGGATGCCGTGGTCTGTCAGCACGTCCACCACCTTGGCGGCCTGCTTGATGCGATATTCTGTCAGTTTGTCCATTCTCACCTGGAGGCTTTTTCTTTTTTTGCTTCTTTTTTTCTTTTGCGTTCTGATTTTTGGTTGTGTCTCCCGCCCGTGCCCGTATATATGTATATATAAGCATATATACGGGCTAACGGGCTGGGAGCACACCGTCAGAACGGGACTTCTTTGTCTTCATCAAATTGAATCATGTCATCCAATAGGTTTTCGCTTGCAGCGTACTTGTCACCATCCTTGCGCAGATATTCGAGCGCTATACCGAGGTCGATGAAGTAACCGGCGCGAGCTGAACCGCATCCCATTTTGCCGCATATCTTCTGTCGCAGACTGGTCTTGCTCAGTGTGTCATGCCCAATCACCATCACCGCCTCTTTCACCTCTTCGTCAGTCGGACGGGTGTCAGTCTTTTGATGTTCCGGCAATTCCTCTTGTGCATTCATCTCAGACGGTATGCCCCAACCGGCCGCATTAAGCATATACTCAAACTTCCAGTCATCCACGTCACGACCACGGGCTTTCACTTGCTTAACAACGAAGTAAATCGGCGGCAAAGATGAGTCGCGGTCATTCGGTTTCAGGTCGGATTGCTTCACTTTCCGAAGCGTGAAGATTTCCGCCACCTTGCGCTGGAATATAGAACCGAGCACACCCACCAGTTTGTCCACCATCGGGTTCTCGTGAAGTACTACCCAGAACGAACTGTCAAAATGGTCAGCAAGATTCATGCACTTGCGAACTATCGGCTGGCACTCAACCTGGTCATTGTAATCTTTCACCACATCCAGCACGCCGTCGAGGAAGATGTCTGTTGGTCTGACCATCCAAACGGCCTTCAGGATCTTGCGCCAGCGGTCTTGTGCTGATTCCGTGTCACGAAGACGGAGAATCTTGAACTGCTCAATCGGTTGGGTGTAGTCGAGTCCTGCCATCGTGCAGACGCGGTTCTTGAAGGCGATGGTGTCGTCCTTTCCCTGCTCCGTATCAATGTAGAGCACGATAGGTCTCGGACGTTCACTCTGAAGGGCATATTCAGTGTTGCCATACTTGCCGCAAAGGATAGAAGCGATGAGGATAGACATCAGACCCGTTTTTCCGTGTCCGGGCTTGCCGGAGATGATATGCAGTTCACCAACATTGGCAAACGATACATCAAATCGGCGAAGCGTGTAACGCGGCGGGCGATACGGTTCCACGAAATCGAGAAAGTCCTGACTGACATCAATGTCAAACCATTGGTCGCCTGCCAGAAAGTCGTCATAAAGAGGACCTTCCAAATCGGCCTTCAACGGATTCTCGTGTTCGTATGTCTTTTCGCTTGTTTCCATGTTGCGTGTTTACTGTCAGAATGGCAAATCACTGCCGTCACCTTCGACTTTCGCCTCAGCCGCTTGCTCGGCTTTTTGCTCCGTCTTCTCAGCGGTGTTGGCCGGTGCAGCCTCTTGCGGCATCTCATCCTTTGGCTGAGCAATAGGAGTGAAGTTTTCCAGCGATGCGTTCTGGGCGTATCGCTTGTTGCCGTCGCGGTCTTCGTAACTGCGAACCGTGAACTCAATCTTGGCATGCCCGACAGCACCTTCCACGATGCCGCGACGCTCACGACCTTCAGGACTGAGGAACGTCTCAGTCAGGATATAGTCGTCGCCGAACTTCACCGGCACGTGATACATCGTACCCTGGCTGCCGTCTTTCTTTGTGTAGGTCCGAGCCACCAGCGCCGGACCAATCGTTACAAGTAGTTTCATTTCTTTTCAGTTTTTGTTTTAATCGTTGTTGTTCTTTTCTTTGCCGACTTCTTCGGATTGGGCTGTGCTGCCGCCTGTGCTGCCTCCTGTTCACGAACCTTGCGCAGTTTGTCGTAGAAGCAGTTGACGTATGCCGCATCGCAGACCTCACGAACAATGTCGCGGATGGATGCCGGCAGTTGTGACGTTTTGGCTCTTAGCAGGAAATACTCGTCCGCGAAACGTTCCGGGCAACTCCTCGGGTCACCGAAACGGCGGATCATCTCTTCCGCCTTGTTCTTTTCGTTGTAACGGTGGCCGAATTTCTTGCGAGCGTCCACCAACTTCTCCGCAAGCTTAATGCCCTGGTCCTTGATGTACGGTATCAACTCATCCTTCGACACCGTCAACTGTTGCTTTCTCTCATTATCCATATTATTCGTGGGTTACTTATTGCTTTACTTCTTTCGTGATGCTGCCATACTTCTCAATCTTGCGCAATAGAGTACGCTCGGAGATGTGCAAGTCCTCAGCTGCTTTCTTTCTGTTTCCGTTGTTGCGCTGAAGTGCCCGGATGATACTTTCCTTCTCAATCTTCTCCAGTTCAGGTTCAGAAGGCGATGATGAATCAGTCGGATTCTCGTCTTCGTGATACTCATCAGCCTCCAATTCTTCGGTTTCGTATTCTGGGCGCAAACGGTCGATTAAGGCGTCGAACTCGTCCATAGACTGCTTGACGGCGGCGAATTTCTTCTGCAGGTCACGCATCAGCTCGTCGGGCGACGAGGGGTCGAGGGCGATGCCGCGGTATGAGTCCGGCACGATGCGCTTTCTTTTTAGCTGTTCTGTCAATAGACCTTCCATGTTACAAATTTTAGAGTCCATATTTGATTAGTTGTCTTTTCAGTTTCCACTGCGTAATTCCCAACTCTTTTGCGGCTTCACGGATATTCCTGTTGTGGCGCTCCATCGAGAATTGGATGCAGGCCTTCTCGATTTCTTCTTCCTCCTCTTTCGTCAGACCTTCACCTTGCAGCTTTTCCGACAGGGCGTTTGCCGCGTCACACGGTCCTCCATACACGTTCTCAATATCACGAAGCAGCAGCTTGTGTTTCAGGTCGGGAATGGTCTCGTAGTGCAGTTTGTTCAACTCGCGCTGCATGGCGTCGATCTTCTCCTCGTTCTTGTCAAGATTCTTCATGAGTTCATCGACTATATCACGACCTTTCAGCATCGTGTGCTTCTCCACGGCATCGATAATGGTAGGATAGCCTTTTGCACGCCATTCGGGTCCGAAGTCGGACAACGCCTGGCAGATGCGCATGAACACCTTGATGGTACGGTCAAATCCCATGTTCCTTGTAAAAGGATTGCAGTCCTTGGCGTTTGCCACGTACTGGAACCACTCGGTGTTCGTGATAGGTGAGCCGGCGAGGATCTTCCTCATGAACTCGCTCTGATATTCGCGCGTCTCTATTGTTTCTTTCTTTTCTTTTTCCATGTTGCTTTATAATTTACTTTTGCGGAAGGTGCAGGATTCGAACCTGCGAGCCATTTCTGGCTGCTGCGTTAGCGGTGCAGTGCTTTCAACCTCTCAGCCAACCTTCCTAAAGTGCCGCATAAGCGACACATTTTATATTCCCAATTCTTCAAAATTGATATTGCGAAAAATCTCACCTTTTGGTGATATGATTTCATCCTTCCAAACCCGAAAGAATACCTTAAACAATGACTGTGCTAAATTAATAAGTTTCGAAACCGCGTCTAAATCTTCTTCTGTTTGGAAATTGGCCGGGTCAATCTGCTTGATAAAGATATATAATCGGTTACTCTTCCATCTCAGCATTGAAAGAAAACAATCGTCTTGCAGTAACTCAATCAGCAGCTGATAATCTGACATAGTCTTTGGAGAAAGGCTAAGGCCGTCTATGTTCGGAACCTTATAATTCTTTTTCCAATAGTTATATAGTTCTGCGCCTGACGCATAGACATATATATTCTTGGCATACGGGCGGAGTTTTTCTATAAACATATCAATATCCTTAGACATAAATGGTTCGCCTCCTGTAAGGCAAATTGTCTCGACATCTTCCAGTTCCTTTTTGGTTATATTCGGAACTTCGTGGATGTCATAATTACGATTGCAACACATTGGGCAGTTATGCCCGCATTTGTCAGTTACAATGATATGAGCGACTTTTGGTTTCATATAGTGTTTTTATTCGTTTTGGTTTTCGTTTTCGTTTTCAAACAGCGTCGGATGGTGCGTCTCATTATAGTCCGCCGTGTGGAACTTGCGCGTCTGGTACCTTACGTCTTGGTCAGCCTGTCCGCCTTTGTGCCAGTTGTTGTTCTCGAACTGGATGCGCAACTCCTCCTCGTCAGGATTGGCCTTGTATAGGTTAGCAATCGTGTGTATGGTATCCAACATGCTCTCTGTGCCCAAATCAACGCCCAGACGGCGCAAGTGCATGTACAGACTCGGATTTATCAGTTCCATGAACCGCTCCAGGATCTTCGTCACGTTGAACGTCATCAACCAACCTTCCGCATCGCCGGACATGACTGGGCGTTCCACCCACACCAACCGATACCCGTCGCGGTGAGGCTGACGCAACACATAGAAAGCCTCCACAATCTCCATCTCCTCCAGACCGTCCGCCAGGCAGATGCTTTTCCGCCAACCCGGCAGCCCTTCAAACATGCGGATAATGCGCAGCAGGTCTTCGCTGAGGTTGGTGTCCGAATCCATGAACCGAACCAAGCAGTCAGCCAGCATGCGCAGCAGATTGAAAATGCTGATGCCGTACTGGTCCTCCAGTCCTTTCAGTCGCGCCCATACTTCCGGCGTGACGCGGGTCAATAGTTGTTTGGTGTACTTCGATTCGTCCATCTTATTCGTATTGTGTTGCCCTTCTAACAAGCGGGCGGTTCATTTTTGCTGCTCTCAGTTCCGGCAGGTAATAATCGCCGCCGTCGTACACGTTGCAGTGGATGCCGTACTTCTCGCGGAACTTGGTCTCGTCCAGTTCGTTGACGTAGGCCATCGCCTGCGCTTTGGTCAGCCACTCCTGAACCTTCAGCCCATCATAGTCAGCCTTCGTTCTTGCCATTACCGCATATTGCTTTTGATGGTTCTTTCACGCTCGTCTTCTTCACGCTCCATCTGGTCTATCTTCCAACTTCCGAACGCCATCAGACCTATCATGGCAAACAAAGCCACAATGCCGGCAGCGATCAGAAGCACGGAGTTTTCCTCGTCCCAATACATGACCATCACAATAATAGAGATGGCAAGCGTCAGCAGAGACACTCTGCCAATGGAGCGGTAGTTGATTTCGATTTTTGTTTTCATGTTCTTCTTTTTTTTGTGTTGTGTGGCGGAAGCAGGACTCGAACCTGCGACCTCAAGCCAATGAGACTTGCGAGCTGCCACTGCTCCATTCCGCGATAATGACCAGGCGGTGTCCAGTATTCCGAGTTGCGGACCGGTCGGTTGTGCGAGTATTACTTGCAGCACCTTCACTGTCTTATCCGGCTCACAATAGCATATCAGGCCGTCTTAATAGGCCACTACCTGGTCTAACAAAGCAAAGAGTGGCGGGTAGCGGGGTTTGGCAAACGACCGCACAGTCGAAGAGTTGCAATCGGCTGGGTTGTAGGGGGGGGGACGCGCAGCCGGTCCAGAATTGAAATCGTGCGGTGAAGAAACTATCTCTCCGCCATCTTAATAGGCGGCCTGCCACTCAATGCTCAATCTGTCAATGTTCACGTTTTGCGAGAGAAGAAGGATTCGAACCTCCGACCAACGGTGCCAATGGCATTTCTTCGTTATGTGCTCTACCTCTGAGCTATTCTCCCTTTTGGGTGATTACCGCTTCACAGCGTCCATCACCTGGAATTGTTAGAAAGAACTGATTCCTCTATATTGCATTGAGGATCGTGTGGGGGAGAGTGACCAACTCCCAATATAATCTATGAAACATAGTCTGATTTTAACACCCGACTTTCACCCAAGCCGTTAGGGGCCACTTTTATGCGTATATATACATTCATGATGTACTATACTTTGGATTTTGTTTCCTATCTTTAAGACCAAAATGTCAAAATTTGTTCGTTTCGAAATTTTTTCGTATCTTTGCGGTCCCTTTCGTGCGGGGTGCCCGTTGTTGGAGCTCTGGGAACACCCCTCCACGAAAGTTTTGCAACCCGAAATCTGCCTCACTTGGCGGACGGCTACTTTAGTGCCATTTTCGAAATGCGGTGCAAAGTTACTAAAAATAGTTGAAACGACCAAATTTTTGTCGCATTATATTAACAAAAGACAATCCAATCTTAAATATTGAGAATAATTTATGGTAAGTAACGACGAAAAAATGCTCAAAGAGCGCATTAGACACCTTCTTTCATACAAGAAAGCAAGCGTGTCAGACCTTACCGACAACGTTACACTGCAAGTTCGGTATCGTCGTCAAATCAACGGAGACGCTGCTGTCCCGTTTTCTACGTTATACAAAATTCTTTATATGTACCACGACATCTCAGCCGACTGGCTTATCCTTGGTGAGGGGTCAATGCAAAAGGCGGATCACGTCGCACCGCACATACACCACAACAACTACAATAACCAACTCGCACCTGGGTCCACCCAGACGGGACCTGTCGCCATCGGACATGACACCGTCAACGTCATCCGAGGGCGAGAAATCGAAGAACGTGACATCCTCATAAAACAACAGGCAGAACGCATCGCCGAACTGGAGAAAGACAAAGAACTTCTTTCCGGCTTGCTTTCCGCCTTCACAGACAAACCAAAATGAAAACTTTCGATTGGGGTCTATGCCTTAGCCCGTGCCCCAATTTATATCTATATATAAATAAATTGGGGCTAACGGGCAGGCTAATAGACACCCCAATCGAACCCACCAAAACAAACACAATATGGAAGTACTTATTTTTGTAGTAGTTATTGGCGTATTTATCACAATATGCTATGTGGTTAAAACCATAAACGATGAAAATGAAAAGTATCGTCTAAAACAACAGGCAGACATGGAACACAAACAAATCATCGAAGATGCACATCGGCTGATTCTCTTAATGGAGGTGAGCCAGCAGGCCGAATTGGTTGGAGACCAAACAACCATCGAGGCCGTCAACAGCATGACCTACCAAGGGCCACTCCCAGAGGAACGTGCAGATGGTGGTTATCTCAGCCTCTACGACAATCTGCGCATACTTTCCATCGCAGGCATCAATCACCGCACAGGAATTGACAGGTACGTCGGACGCGTCGAGTGTGCATTAGTGCCTGAACCTGAGAACGAGTTTGACCCGAACGCTATCAAAATAGTTGCTGAAGACCGTCACCATCTTGGATATATTGCATCCAACCAGACTGACTTCGTGCGATCCCTCACTTGCGACACATTCCCGTATCGTTGCACGGCCTTCATCGACCAAAAGGAAGATGAAGGCACCAACCGCAAGTTCTTTGTCGGACATGTCTATATCGTAAAACAAAAACAGCCAACCACCAACGTCCAGAAACTCACGCCTCCGGCCTCTGAAGAAGAACAACAAAACTCTCAAAATAACTAACTAATTTTTTATAACTTGTGGCACCTTTTGAGTAACATCCAATTTTTCACCCTTCGCAACCCGCTGATTTTCAACTCTCCATTTTCATTCGTAATGCGTGGGTCGGCGGTTCGAGTCCGCCCAGTGGCTCAGGGTTAAATGATGGAACGGGAAAGGGCTGATTTATTGCGGTTTATGTGACTGCGGAATCGGACTGAAAGCGTGAAATCAGGAGAATCTATTGAACGTTGACAAGTTGCTTTGGTACGCAAACTCCCCACTTTCTCCCCGTTTTTGTACGCAAAAAGGGTAACAAAGGGGTAACATCTAAAAATGGGGTAACATTCCCGGGTAGTGAGTCCCGCATGAGTCCCGAACGGACAGCGAGAACGGACCAAACGGGACTGAAAAATCCCGAACGGATAAAGAGCTTGGATGTGTTACAAAACGCCGGGAACTTAACATGACCAGGTGGACGTGTTACAAAACGGAGGGAAGTTAGCATGAGCGGCAGCGTGCCGGCGGCGAGAGGAGGAAAGTTGAATGGCCCAAAGGTGACACCAAAAAACACGAATTACTATGGCATCGATTGTTTTACGATTAGACGAGCGCAGCGTGAAAAACGGTATGTGCCCGGTTCGCCTGCGTATCAGTCACCAGCATCAAAGCGCGTGGGTGGGCACTGGCGTGGCTGTGGAGCCACAATTTTTCCGAAATGATAGTTTGTACGACCCAATCACCAATCGGGCTTACATGGCCAAAGAAAAGCGCGAGTCGCTGGCGGTATATGTCCGCAAGTGGGATGAGGGACTGTTTGACCTGCTGCATGCCGACGGCGGTGTGGAGCAACTGAATCAGATGACCGCCGCGCAGCTGCGGGCATACATCTTCGGAGAAAGGAAAAAGAAAACGGCAAAGGAGGTGGTAACTCGCAAACGTGGCAGCACCTCTGCGGACTTCCTCGACTGGTTCCAGCAGTACGGACAGACGCGGGCGGCCAAATCGACTCGCAGCCACTTCGACTACATCTGGCGGCTATTATATAATTATATGAAGGAACGCGGGATGCAGGCGCTCATGTTCCAGGACATCACCTACACTTTCCTCGTGGACCTGAAGGCGTGGAACCGCAAATCGCGCGGCGAGGCGACCCGCTACAAATGCGAGAGTTACATCCGGGCAGCATATCGGGAAGGCATGCGCCGCGGGATGGTCCGCCGCGAGCTCGACCCGTTCTTTGATTACAAAATAGAGCGCATGCCGCTGAAGGACATTGAGACGGTCGGCCCGGACACCCTCAGACGGTTGGCAGCGATGAAATGTAATAACAGCGAAACGACCCGCACCCGCGACATGCTGCTGGCGTCGTTCTACCTGTGCGGCGCCAACTTTCAGGACATGTACTACATGCCGGCAGCCAAGGACGGGCAGGTGGAGTTCGTGCGCAGCAAGGTGTCGCGTATCTCGCAGCGCACTGTGCAAATCCGCATCGAGCCGGAATTGGCCGCCATCATCGAACGCTACAAAGACCCGACCGGTGAGAGGCTGTTCTCGTTTGGAACGAAGTTCGAAATCATGCAGCACAATTTCCGCCGCGGTTGCGACAAGATAGAGGCTGCGCTTGGTGAGCGGGTCAACTTCGCAAAGATCCGACGCACGTGGGCTACTGTTGCCGGCAAACTGGAGTGCCCTGACGAGGTTATCGACATGAGCCTCGGTCACGTTCCCGCGACTGTCAGATGCCGCCACTATGAGGACTATGACTGGACCCGCACAGCCAAATGGAATCGCAAAATAATCGACTACACACTATACAACAAACAATCATGAAAAAGATTCTACTTTTTGCAGCCGCCGCGATGCTGGTTGGCTGCGTAACCGACCCGAACGTCATCTTGCCGGATGACCAGGAAGACGTGAACATCTTCTTCGCACCGGCCAAGGCACCCGCCCAAACCGAAACGACGCCCACGCTGAGCGATTTCTGCACGCATCTGGACGTATGGTTCATCGAAGGCGGCGAAACAATCGACGTGCACCAAAGCAGCACGGACGCGAACTTCGGCAGCATATCGCTGACGTTGAACAAGACGAAAACCTATCAGATGGTGGCTGTGGCTCATAAATGTGCCGGGAACGCCACGCTGAGCAACAATATCATCACTTTCCCTGACGACAAAGTCACACAGAGCATGGTCGGCAAGGTGACATTCTCACCAGCCACGGACACGGACATCGACGCAGTGATGACCCGCATCGTGGGGCAGTTCCGCTTCGATATTACCGACGAAGTGCCCGACAATGTAGCAAAGATTGACTTCTCGATCGCGCAGACCGGCACCCGCTGGAATATCAGCACGGATGCGGCGACCAATGTGATTGGCCGCGAGGTTTCCGTTGCCGTCACCAGCCGCAAACCGGACGGAAGCGCGACTGTTATCATCTATATCATCCCGGACGACCTCACCCAAGCTTACACCTACGACATCCACGTTGCAGCCAAGACTTCCGCCGACGTGATTGTTGAGGAGCGCGACTTCGACGACGTGCAAATCCGTTCAGGTTACAAGACGACCTACAGCGGCCAGTTCTTTGTGACCACGCCCATGTCGTTCGGATTCACTGTAAGCGATTGGAGCGAGTACGACGTAGTGACATACTGATGCGGCAATTGGTACTGGCTTTGGTTGCGCTGTCGTTGGTTGCGTGCAACTACGAACAGCCGCAAGAACCGATGCGCATGATCTTTGCGCCTGCGTCAGGCACACCCGGCGAGTGCTTCAGCAAACTCAACATCCAACTCTTTGACTCCACCGGCGCAAAGGTGTTTTCAAAGGTGAAGGTACAAAATACAGGCGACTCGGGCTTCGGGTCGCTTACTGTGGACTTGTCAGGGACCTACACTGTCGTGGCTGTCGGGCATAGTTGCGCTACGTCCGCTACAATCAAAAGCCCGCAGTTGGTGCAATTCACCGCCAGTAACGGAGAGAAAAACACGGACACGTTCTGCTTTTGCGGTCAGGTGGATATGTCCGCCGATGAACGCAGTTATGAGGTGACGATGGACCGCGCGACGGCGATGTTCCGACTGAGCATGGAGAGCGAGCAGGTTCCTGAAGGCGTGACGAAGTTGCTGTTTGAATACACCGGCGGCAGCGCCAACTTCAATCCGACCACCATGCAGGGATGCACGAAGTCGAATCAGTCGGAGTCTCGCGCCTTCACCGGCCTTGGCAGTTATGACGTGTTCACGTTTCCGTATATGGCGGACTCGTGCCGCATCAAGATGACCATTTCGGCGATGGATGCAGCCGGGCAGGTGGTGCGTAAGCGGGTGTTCAATTCCGTTCCGATGGTGAGGAATCAGATTTCTGAGTATCGCGGGCGGTTCTTTGCCGATGATGACGACCCGTGGGCTGTCGTGTCGTTGCACTTCACCGTCAACTCGGGCTGGGCGGATCACACCGTCGTGAGGTTCTGAAACACAAAAGACACCCCAAACGGGATGCCTTTTTGCGTAAAACAAGAAAAGTATACTTTTTTACTCATAAAATGTCTACCTTTTCACTCATAAAAAGTATACCTTCTTTTCGGAGTTAGTAGTCATTCTTCCCGGAGTTAGTACGGAAACTCCTCGGTCTTAGTTAACTTGGACCGATTTAAAGCACTTTTAGTTTGGTCAGGTTGGCCAGTCGCGGGTCGATGATGTCCACCGTCATTCCAAGCGCCTCGGCGATAGCCTGGACAGTCTCGAATGTGACGGCATATTTGCCCGCCTCTATACGGCTGATGTGCGATGATTGTATGCCGGCCAGTTCTGCCAGTTGTACCTGATTCATGCCGGCGGCTTCCCGCAGCGAGCGTATGCGGAGTCCAAGCCGCTCCCGTTGCTCCTTTTTCCATTCGTCACTTTGCTTCATGGTTCAATTAAAAACTAAATACATATAACCGCCCTTTGCACATATCACCCAGCAGTCGAGTCTGGATGCCTCACATATCTCGTCCACTGTCTTGTCTTTGTGATTCCAAAGTTCGTCATAGTCTTCGTCGGACCATGCTCCAAGGTTTCCTTGCTTATGCGTCCTTGCCAACCGTTTTCCATGTCAATGGGCATAGTCGTCTTGTATGGGTGTGCCTCGCATTCGGCGATGACAGCCTTCAGTCTATCATAAAATTCCTTTTTCATTTCTGCTCCTCCTTGCTGTAGTAATTAACAAACTGGTGGGTCATACAATCCCACATCATGTCCCTATTGCGCTCTATGCCGCCTTCGATAATCAGCGCATGAATGAGTTGCAGCAACATCTGCTTCTTGGGGTCTTTATTGTACCCGTACAGCTCATGGTCGATTGTGAAAGTCACTACCAGCCCGTCATCCTCGCTGTCGAATAGTTCGTCACCGATCATTCGCTTTTGTACCTCTTCTTTCAAGTCATTGAAGAAAATGGCGTTGTGTTTGTTCTTTGTCATAGCTCCTTTGTTTTTGTTTATTACTTAGGCCAAAGTCTACAATTTATAATCCGTTTGGTCGGGTTATTTTTTAGGATGGCGAGCGTGTGATAACTCACCTTTACGCAGTTGTGGCGATTACCTCCGCATTTCAGGACTTTTCCCGTAAGCAAGGCTTCGCAAGCCGTTGATCCGTCAATATATTCTTCGTAGTAAGGACAATGCCTTCCGTACTTATTGGCTGGCTTGTCAGGGTTGTGTCTTGGCTTTCCTTTTCCCATAGTTCCTTATCTTTTTAAGTCGTTAATAATCGAGGGCTATCCACTGGAGGCCGGAAACGGCATGCACCTCCTCAAGGATTTTGGCTAATATAAACTCGCGGGTGTTGCTAAAGAAGAAATCCGTGTCCCAATAGTCTTGGTCCTGATAGGAATAGGTGAATGTGTCGTTTTCAGTCTTGTAATACACGAACATCTTCCACTCTTTGCCGGACTCCGCGTCCTTGTTTAGTTGGATCACCAGTTGCGTGTTGTCGTCGCCGCTCTTGCTCGTTTCTTCCATAAGACGACCGAGCATGTCGCTCACTGTCTGCTGTAGGTTGGTTATTTCTTCGCTTGTCAGGAAAAGTTCATTATCCATTGTCTTTCGCCGTTGTTACCCGTTGCCGCCGGGTTGATTGGTTATTGATTGATGGTGAAAAATTCTGGGTGAGACTCGCACACCTGTTGCGCTCTTTCGTTTCCGTCATTGGCGAGTTCTGCAATCTTTTCGCCCATGCTCATCTTGCGGATGTTTTGGAGTCCGAACTGCCAGCCGAGCGATACGACTTCCATGTGATTCTCCTTTGTTGAACCTTTGTAGGTGTAAGTTTTCATAATACTATATATTAAAAGGTGAATAATCTTATTTGGTGGGGAGGGTTGCCCCTCCCCGTTTTGCTGATTAGAAGTTATAGTCGAAGTTCTCGTAAGGCTCTGACTCGATGGTAAAGCGACGCTTACCGCATCCGTACCAGCGTCCATCTTTGTGCTTGCGGATTGTCTCGATTGGGTTGCTCTCGCAGATGTCGAAGTCCCACTCTTGAAGTTCGTTCTCAAAGTGTCCGCAGAAGCCGCCCGGTACAAAACTGTCGTGCAAAGCCTTCTGTGCTTCTGGCTTGATGGTAGCCTTAAGTTGACGAACCAAGATAATTGTTGCACTCTTCTCCTCGATGATCTCGTAAGCGTGTGCATCGCTCCAAAGCCACTCGGTAGCGTACTTCTTATCCTGAAGCATTACGGTGTGGAACTTGATTTCTCTCTCCAGATTCTCGATTGCATCGTCATTAGCATGGTAGCGGTCGCAAAGCTCCATTTTGCGGTTGCGGTCGGTGTTGGCCATCCAAACCTTGCGGGCTGCTTCGCGCTCTCTTGTCATGGTGATGTACTCGGCCTTCAGGCTGTTAAGAATCTCGCTGTGATTGATTTTTGTAGTCTTCATAATCTTGTGCCGCTTATAGGTTGCCGCCCTTGTTTGATTGTTGTTTTGTTAGTGTCAAACCGTCTTGTTTTTATTTGACGATGCAAAGTTACTGCTTTTTTTCGATATGTGCAAATTTATATTAACAAACGACACCCAAATCTTAAAAATAGTAAACTCATTTTTGCAATTTGTTGTAAATTTCTGTGGATTTCTATGTAATTACTTACAAATCCGGCAGTGGCAAAGACGGAAGCTTCTAAGAGCAAACTAAGAGCAAACTAAAAACAAAAAGCCCGTCCGAGTGGACAGGCTTTCATGACTACCATTTGAACTCCCTGAGTAGCCGAAGCTCCTCGGCGTATTCCTCTTCCGACATTTCCGGCTGTTGGGCTTTCTCCTCCTCTTCCCAGCCGAATTTGTACAGCGCTTGCGGGTCACTTGGCTGTGTGGACTTCTTCGAGTCGGAGAACATCCGCACCAGCAGCCATTCGAGGTGTCGCGTCGTTTCCCACTGGGTTCGCTTGCGGCGGTGCAGTCCGCTTAGATAGCGATTGACTTCCCACCACTGCATGCGGTGCAGAAAGTACTCAGGCGCAACTCCGCCCTCGCCTACGATGATCTCGTACAGGTCGAGGGCAGTTATGCGTTTTTTGCGGCATCCTCCTGCTTGTCGTTTTGGTCCGCTTTGTTGGGCATGTAGAAATCAATCAGAACATCCGAAATGGCCTGCACGAAGGCGGTCAGTTTTTCACCGGTATCGAGCGAGTTCATAACTTCGTCGAACTTGGGCACGTCTTTCTCCTCATTCCCGGAGAGAAGCATGCAGTACCCGATTTCGGCCACGGGTCCGATGTCATTGTTTTGGAACTGTGAAAGGTCGAGTGCCGACTTGCCGGTCATTTTTTCGTATGAGACGGCTGTAAGCATGGAATATACAAGGCGTAGTTCCTTGCCGCAGATAGTGATTGTTTTTGCCATGTTGCGAATGTGTTAAGATGAAACAAAAGAGCCGCCCGCAACCGGTCGCAACATGGAAAGCGCGACACGGCGGGGCGACTCGGAGAGATTACGCACCGACGGTGTAGGCTCCGTAGCCGTTCAACTGAGCGGTGTACTCGGCGATTCCGAGCGGCCCGTTGAGGGTCAAGGAGGTGATAATCACGCTGCCACTGATAATGACAGCACCTGCCGTGCGGTTGTTTGCTCCGCTGGTGTTAGCAATCTTGAACTTGACAGGATTGCCGGCTTCCTTGATGGTTTCGAGTTCTGCCAATGACTGCGCCTGAACAGACGAAGTGATGGTATCGTTGCCGCGAATAAGCGCACTGGTTGAGATGTCCCACGCGAGCTCGGTCGGCTCCTGAACGATCCAATTCCCGTCCGTATCTTTTGTCGTACAATCCTCCAAACTGATGCTGCAATGCAGGCTGAGTTGGCGGGCTGAGGCGATAGTCTTCACAGGAGCGGCTGAGTTGTCGTTCCCGAGGAAGAGACGAACGAATTGACCCTTGGTGAACGAACCAACGGAAATCTCCTCCACATCCTGCGCTTCGTTCATCGTTACGATTGCTCCGTTGCTGCTAAATTGGAGGGATTTGGTGGCATTCGTTCTGTTGTCAAATTGGAAGGTACAGTCATTCAACCAGAACTCACCTTTGCGTGCAAATGCTGCACCGAGAGCGGTTTGGTTGTCGCTGGTCGATGTTTCGTCCCAAATCAGCGTGAACGGTGTCAGCGACTTGATGGCGGTCAGCATCGCAGCCACATCGGTAACATCCAGCGACTCAACGCTGATGCTGCATTGCTGACTGACTACGGTCGGAACCTGAGCAATGCCTACAATGTCCTTGTGGTTGGCATTTTCGGTATTGTTCGTATAGGTCACAGAGCAGTTGGTGGACATGCCGATGACTTTATACTTGCTTTCCGTCGAGTCAAAAGCCAGAATGCGAAAGTTTTTACCTCGTAATGTGCTCATATCTTCTGTTATTTGAGATTTACTTGCAGGCGATAAAGCCCTTTTTCGTAGTAGTAGCTGACGGCGCCGCAATAGTAGGAGCAATCAGCAGGGATTGAGGCGAGCATCTCGTCCAGTTCGCCACGTGAGCGGCCGGAGAGAACCACCACGCCCTTCTCCCGCAACGTCTTCACGTAGTCGGGTTCATAGGCTGCCGGTTGGTTTTGGTCTTTATTCTTCTTGCTCATTGTCGTCGTCTGTTAGAGTCACATCCATGTCGCACTGATAGTGCAGCGTGTCATAGTAACAGGGCTTTTGCCAGTCCCACGCGATGCCTTCATTGGAGGCCGCCGTGAGGTAGGGTCGGCCGGATTCCATGCTCGCCACATACGATGCAATGGCGTGACGAATTTTTCTGCGCAGCTGCTTGACCTCTGCCGGGCTGCTCGCGTTGATGATAACCGATGCCTGCACGTGGTCAACTCCGCTTTCCCACACGTCATCCTTCGTGCCCTGGTCGTTGGTGTACGGGTCGTCCGTGATGATGATATAGGGGACCGGCGTGTTGTCGTCCTCTGTGGGCGGCACCTCGACGCAGGTGGAGTGGATACCACCTGCGACGGATGCGAGCGTTTCGTCAGCGTTCAAGGCTGCGTAGATTATTTCGTCAAGTTCTTGCATTGTACACTATCAGTTTGACACTTCAGTGAGGTTGAACTTTAGGCGGGAACAGTCACGGTGATCGTGTCGGTAACGGTGCTATCGTCGGGGAGAGTAGCGGTGACAGTCACAACAGCGGTACCTGCTGTCGTTCCGGCAGAGATAACACCTGCGTTGGTGACGCTTACGCCGGAGAGGGCGGTGGTCACTGCGTAGGTGATGACGGCACCGGCGACGTTGCAGATAGCGGGAACGGTCTTCGAGCCGTTCTTGGCAACTGTCACGGCGTGCTGAGAAGCGAGCACCTGCGGAGTGTCTGCGTCCATCACAGCGTAGCATGCGAATGCCTGGGTGGTACCTCCAGCCCCATTGATGAACACTGACAAATCAGTAAGGGAAGCTGCGAGGTTCATGCAGATGCTTGTCAGGTTTCGCTTAGCCACGCTGGAACTTGTTGCGTCTATCGTAAGACGGACGCCCCCATGGGTTTGAGCTGCGAACCACTCGTAGTAGCCAATCTCCAGATAGCGACCCTTGCCTGCTACCAACTGACCGCTGGCGTTGAGCTCGGTGTTCACGAAGTGGCTGACGGTGTAGCGGTAACCGCAGCAGCGACCGTTCTCGATGACGAATCCACCGGCTGCGCCTTTGATCTTCGGGGTAGCCATGAGCTGAGCCTCAGTTACGCGGTCCATCGACAGGCAAACCTCGCCCTCGAAGAAGCCCTTGTCAGAGAAGCGTGCCACAGCCTCCAGGATCTGCTTGTACTCGTTGCCCGAGCCGAGGGTGATGACACCGATAGGCGCGAGGTTGGAGAAAGCACCCTTGTTGCCTGACCACTCGGCGCGAGAGTAAATCTTCTTGGCGAAGTACTCACGGAAGGCAATCTCGAACTTGCTCTGCACGAAGGCCATGAGGTCGAAGGCAGCGTTGTCGATAGCCATGTTGCTGACGGGCACGGTCAGACCGATACGGCGTACAACAGGAGTGATGTTTGCGAAGTTGAGCACCTGGTCGGACAATGCCTCTACCTCACCAACTTCCTCCATTTCTACGTCATTGATGCTTACCGGCCAAATCTCGTTGCCGGTGACACCGGTGATGATGTTCAGCGTTTCGGGCAGGCCGAGACCCTCGTGGAGAGTCGGAATCAGGTCGTGGATGGTCAGACGGATAGCACCAGATGCTTCGATGTTGGCGGTCACGTTAGAAGAGCCGTCCGAGTTGCTACCCGGAGCGAGCAAAATCTCACGCTGTGCCTTTCCAGGGTTGGTGCGGCAATCTTTCAGCAATTCACGGAACTGAGCGCCAAGAGCTTCCTGACGATGCTCGCCCATAGCCTTCTCGTGCTCATTCTCGCGGTTCAGAGTCTGCATGGCCTCGTTGATCTGCTTCAGTTCGCGGCTGAGGTTCAATTCGGTCTGCTTTTCGTCCTCCTTCAGTTCACGGTTGGCGGCTTTCAGATAAAGATCGCCAAGTTTGTCGTTGGCTTCGCGGCGCGCAGCAGCCAACTCGTCGAAAGTCATTGTTTTAAAGTCTTTCATTTTTCTAAAACGTTTTAGTTGGTTAATAATTGATGGAATTTTCCATTTCGATTTCGTTCATAGCCAGAACACGTTCGCGGCGTTTCATGTCCTCCGCAATGCGTGCCTTTTCTTCTGCCTCACGTTGTTCCTTTTCGGCTTGCAGGCGAGCCTGTTCTGCCTTGAACTTCGGAGTGCCTTCATACAACTCACGGGCATTGACAGTGGTCTGTCGGTATGCCGGCGACATCCCGATAGTAAGCGCCTCCAGCACCTTGAAACGACGGTGCTTGATGAGCACTTCTTCTCCTCGTTCCTCTACGTCGTAATCCTGCGGGTAGAACTCGAACGAGCAGCCAGAATACACGCCACTGCGAACCAGTTCCAATGCACGATCACCGATGTCGCACTTGGGCGCGTCGAACTCGAAATTGACACCGCGGTTGTCAACGGACAGACGCATATTGCCCTGTCCTTTGTTGCAGCGTGCGATAGTCAACTCCCTTTCATGCAGGAGGTTCATCTTGATGTCCTGAGAATTCAGGAACTCCATAGTGCAAGCCTCCGGCAGAATCACTTCACGGAACTTTTGCCCCCAGTCATCGAGAACTTCGCTCTCAGCATTGAACACGATGGCCGTGCCGACAATGGTGCGAGACTCGCTGTCCGGCGTTCCGTCGGGTGCAGCTTCTCTAATGCTAAGCTGGCACTCCAGGGTTCTGATTTCTCTTTTTGTTGCATCCATTTTTGTTAATTTAATATGGTTATCTATATATATGTTGAATCCTTGAAAATAGGTTACTGTTGGCGTTCTTAATAATGACACAGGTGGCGTTCTTAATAATGACGCAGGTGGTGTCCTTAATAATGACGCTGCCTGCGTGATTATTATGAAAGCCTTACCCGTTGTTTTCAGCAATGAAGTTCACGAGGAACGATTTTCCGTCCGAAGACTGGATGACGTTGCCGTCTTTGTCCACCAATGTCATGACCATGTCTTTGAGCCCGACGCGCAGCAGTTTGCCATCAGCGGTGCGGAATACCATCGAATTGACGTCAGCAAGATAGCCCTTGCGCATCATCAGCGTGCGGAAAGCCTGCACACCTGTGCCGCCGTTCACTTTCTCTGAAAGGTTAGTAAACGACCATGCCGTGGTGAGCGTGATAGCCGTCACGTTGCGTTCACTGACTTCTTTCGATACACCGTCCACTATCAGACGGGCCTGGTCATGCTGAGCAATCTTGAACCACTTGAAGATGCCGATGCTGACCGCGTCCATCGCTTTGCGTACCAGGTGCCCGCTCTCGTCGAGTTCGGTATTGTAATACTTGTTGGCGATGTAAGGGTAGCCACAACACAGCCCGTCCTGAATGACCATGCGCCCCTCCTCTTCCCGGATGGGGGTGTTCTTCAGACGAACCTCCATTGTGTGGTCCATGATGATCACAGCCTCGCGGGTATCATAGCCCTCCATTTCGAGGAGCGTCATCTGCGCCATGATGCTGTCGTAGAGCGACCCATGCGGGATTGCCCACTGGGATGCGTGCGCTCCGCTGAATGGGCCGTTGTTCCCGTCCCAGCGGGCGTTGCTGTAGAGGTGCTGCGCGATGTATCGGCGCTGTGCCAACGTGAAGCGTTTTTGGATGTAGCCGAGCAGGTCGAATGCGGCAGAGTCGATGGCTTGGTTGCTCACTTCTACGGTGATGCCGGAGCGAACCGGCTCAGCTCCGCGAATCTGAGCGAAACCGAGTGACTGGTCTGTCAGCTCGCCCACCTCGTCTTCCTCTTCAATCTCCACGTCATTGATGCTCACCGGCCACACTTCGGTGGAGTCCACGCCGTAGTCGAGTTCCAGTCCGGGCGGCAGCACGTCGTTGCCGACCAACTCGGGCATGAAGTCGCGGATGGTCAAGCGTATTGCGCCGCTCGCGTCGAGGCACGAAGCGTCATCGGGGTACTTGGCGTGCAGGGTCAGTTCCCTGCGTGCCTCGCGTCCACTCTGTAGCACCTGCCGCATCCGGCGTGCGATGTCTTGTTTACGAATTACTGTCATTTTCTTCGTTTGTTACGATGTTCACTTGTTGATTGGCCATTTCGATGGCGGTGATTTGGATCTGGTTGTCCTGATAGTCTTCGTTGAAGCTCTGAATCTGATACCACTTCCCAAGATACTGAATCAGGCACCAGCGGTCGATGGCTGAGTTATAGCGAAGGCGGAACATGACCGTATCATATGCATCGAAAGCACCTTCGCGGAGAGCCTTCACGCCTTTATTGAAGTCCTCCGCCGCCCAGAAAGTGCCAAGCAACTCATATTTGGGTTGCCCGGACTTTCCGAAGGTGCCCTCTGCGTCCGCTGCGTCCGTCTTGCGCCGTGCAATCGTGACGCGCTTGTTCATCATGCCTGTCGAGTATGCCATATTACAGTATCATGTAGGGTTTAACCAGAATGTCAAAAGTGTAGGGGACGATGCTCAGCGACTGCCCGCTGATAGGGGAGCGGTACTGATACCACGTGTCCACAAGCATGAGTGCGGCATTCTTGATGTTCTGCGGCACAGAGCCGTATTGCTCAGTCAGCGACGCAATCATGTCTGCCACCGTATCGCCTCGGTTGAGGTACTGGGCGATGGTTTCCTCGGCACTGTTGCCGTAAGAAGTCAGCAGCGCGTCCTCGGCGGTGAACTCCGATTCGATTCGGAGTTGCGCCTTGATGTCGGAAAGGGTTATGATAGTCATTCGTCACCTCCTTCCCCGCCGGCGGGGTCGTTATTGGTTTTGCCAGCACCCTCGGAGGGTCGACCGCCGCCATTGCTGCGCAGTTTCTCGGAGCCGACCTCGGCGAGGTTGGTGCTGACATAATGCGCATCGCCTTCAGGAATGCTCGGCAGGTCGTACTGGCTGCGTAACTCGTTCACGCTCCAGCCGCTTTCGAGGTGGAGTTTGTCGATTTCCGCCTGCCCCTTCGCATCCAGTCGGCGCAAAGGCAACTCGCAGACGTGGATGCGGCGGCGACCGAAGTCCTCGGCACCCAGCAGCTTGCTGTTCAACTCGTCTTCGTGCTTGCGGATTCGCGGCTGGATGGTGCGGAGCAGGAACTCCTGCGTCGCATGTTCCGGCATCTTGTAATTCGAGCCTTGCTCTTCCATCATCATAATACGCGGGATTCCGAGAATCCTCGATATTTCTGAAACCTCGAAGCCGCGTTGTTCGAGCAATTGCAACTGTTGCGCCGTCTGGCTGACAATCTGCACGCTGTCGAGGCCACGCAGGGCGATGACGTCCTGTCCGTACCATTTCTCCTGCAACTCCTGCGCATATTTGTCGGTGGACGACTTCGCGTACAATCCGCCGCTGAGAAGGCCTTGCTGTGAGCCGGGTTTCTCTCCGATGAGGAGTTTCATCTTGCCGCCCTTGGCCACGTCTTGCAGCGCCTGATTGTCGCCGGTGGCTGCAATACTGAGCGCCTTCATCGCCACGTCAATCATCGGGATGCCCCAATACATGTCTTCCGTAACGAATACGTTCTTGTAGTGCAGGATGTTCCGGCTCGGCACTTGCATCTTGATAGCCGGACCGCGCAGACCGTTGTAGGTGATGGCGTATTGGTCGGTGATAGGGTTGTAACCGCCGCCGGTGCACAGCCAGAAATAGAGCGGGTCATCATACTCGTCGCGCTCAATATACACCAGGGCATTGCCCCAATATATCTTGCGGAACTCTATCTGCTCTTGCATCTCACTGGCTGTCATCAGCGGGTTCGGGCGTACCTGCAGCAGGTAGTTGAGGCGGCGGTTCGGACCGTATCGGTCTTCCACGAAATTGCCACCTTCATCATTCTTGCGCTGATACTGCACCACCATCTGGCCCATTGTCTGCATGATGAGACTAACGCCGCGACACCAGGCCGGCACCAGCAGCGACTGACGGCCATAGGGTCGCGTCACATTCGCCTCCCAGTTGCCGCTTTGCTCGGTGGGCTTGTTGCTCGCGTCGTTCGGGTCGGTCGTTTTCGGTACTCCGGGCGTCGCCTCCCGACTCATGCGGAACCAATTTTTGAAAAAATTATCTGCCATGTTGTTACTTCTTTTACTATGGTGTGAATCCTTGAAAATAGGTTACTGTTAGGACAGATTCTTGATAATCGGCTGGACTGCGCTGTCATCTACATAGGTATAGATGAAATAGTTTATGCCCGGCTGCAAGAGTATCTCGCCCGGAGACGTGAACACGGTGCATCCGTAATCTGCAAGCAAGAAATCGTACTGGTCGTAGAAAGGTTGGTATATACTTGCATCGTGGGTCGCAATAACCACATAGTCGCCCGGATTGACGCTGATGCGTGTCAGTTTGTCAACTTGCAGCGTGAGCAGTTTGCACTCCGCCCCCTCTGACTGCGTGAAGAATGCCTTGCCGTCCCGCAGCGAGTAGAAGGCATTCTGATACGCTATCTCCACTGTCGGGTTAATGACCACTCCGCCGTACTTGCTCAGCGAACCCGTCCCGACAAAGGTGGCGGTCAGTTTGGCCAGGCTGCCCTCTTGCGCCACTATGTCCAGCGACTGGATGTAGGCAGTGCCGGTGCGGTTGTAGCCGTACTGGGTGTCATAGATTCGAAGCGTGATCAGCGTGTCGTTGTCATATGCCGATTGCAGCGTGTTCAGGTTCTCCGCCGTGTTGGTGATGAGTGCGTCCACGCTGACGGACCATTCGCGCCGCCCGGGAAGGTTCTCTTTCCATTTTCCCGAAGTGGGTGACGCTACCGGCAGCATTTCCTTTTGCTCATTCAGGCTTCCGCTTTTGGCGCAGGCAATAGGTGTCGAACCTATGGCCACGATTATGTTCTTTCCGAGTATCATATCTTATTCGTTTACTGTTTCAAAACATGTGAGTGTTGATTTATCGTCCGCCCATTCTCGACTCTCAGCCAGCGGGAGGTATTTCTTCCCATCGCCAATGCCATTCAGCACCAGGCGCGGCAGCGGTGCATCGGTAGGGTGAGCCACTTCGAGTTTGAGTTGCTGACGGCCTTGTGAGTAATATTCTGCCATCTTATCCAATAGGGCCACCTCCGGCCTTTGCTGACCCGAACCGATAGTCAGCAACCTTGCAGGCGTGGTCGCATCGTTCCACAGCATCGTGGCCAGTTTCTTGTTATTGGCATTGGTCGCAAGGCTGAGTTGTGTGGTCACATCGTTGCGGAAATCTGCGCCCGTCTCCTTGACGTAGGCATTCGAAGATCGGTCGGTGTTCAGTTCCATCTTCGGTGGCAGGTAGTCCATGCTGAGTTCGCTGACAAAAGCATCAAAAGCGGCCACAGACTCAGTCTCGTTGATATTCACCAACGCGTCCACCTCGTGATAGATATACACCGTCAATTTGCCGGCCATAAACGAGGGAATCCTGAACAGCAAGCCGCTGGTTTCGTCGATGTCCATATTCTCGTGCCAGTTGCCTTTCGGCGAACCGTCCGCCTTGATGTAATAATCGAAAGTGGCGAAGGTGTCACCCCACAGGTAATTGTCGCCTTGCTGATTGTAGTAGAGCCATTTGTCTCCAAACTGCACCGCTACGGTTAGGCTTGGCATGAAGTCGTTGTACACGTAACCGTGTGCCACGTTGCCGTTCGAGTCACGGAATTGCAACACGCTAAGCGTCAGTCGCAGGTAGCCTTGACTCGCTGAGAAGGTGAGCGGGGTCGTCTGCTTGAACAGGTAGTTATTGGCATTCAGGGCGAACTTATTCCATGCACGACTTTGCACAGGCACGGCGGCATAGTACAGCCTCTTTGGCACGCCGCATATCATCAATCCGCTATGCAACTCACCGTCCTCTCCTCTGAGGAAGGCCATGAAAGAGGTGACATAGTAATTGATTGGCGTTGTGGAATACTTTGTCCCTGCCGGCGCTACCAACTCGTAGTACCATGTGCGGAAGTCGTTGTCCTCCCAGTAGAGCGTATGGTCGTAGCAGATTGGATTCATGTTCTGTTGGTGCGACAACGTGGCCGCCGCCGAGTGATCCGCGGGAAACGATGCTCCGACCCGCATATGCCGATGCCATGCAAGGCTGTAGAACGTTTCGGCCGTGTTGACGTGAATCTCTCCATAAAGCGACCAGCGCGCTTGGGGGTTGGTGACCAAACTGCCAACGGGGCACTCTTGCAATTCCATCCGTGCCTCGAAGTCCTTCAGCGCCGTTGATACAACCACGCGCTTTGCCCCCTGTCGAACGCTCCGCTTTTGATTATCACCGCGCCATGTCATATTGGCGATATTGCCCGTCACCAGCGAAGACGTTGCAATCGGGATTGTGATTCTTTCCCCGTTCACGTACTTGCGGATGAGCAAATCTACCGAGAACACCCGGAAGGTGGCTGTCTGGTACATGTCCGACAGGTACAACATTTGACCGTCTTCTCGCCATACACAACCGAACAGCTGCGCCACCTGTGCCAATATGTCCTTGCAACTCATGCTGTGTACATCCACCGACACATTGTCACCGCTCACCACATCCTGCTCGCTGAAATAGGTATTGTTGTACATGTAGGCCGACAGAATAGGCACGCGGCAATACTCGGTGATGTATAGGTCGTCGAAAAGTGTCACGCCTGCCTTGTCTTGCGTCGCCTTCAGTGCAGTAGCCAAGTGCGCAATCACCAAGTCGAACGGATGCGACTGGCTCAGCGTTATCTCCACCGATCCCATCGCTTCCAGTACGGATATGACAGGCAGTGTGAGCACTTGCGGGATGGATTTGTAATCCTGAGTGTATGCTTCGCACGCCAAAAAGCCCTGCCAAACGATGCTGTTTCTGCTGTCCTTGTCGATGAGGCAAACGGGGCGGGAGAGGTTGTTTTCCGGCAACAGGTCATCCATCGTGATCAGCGAGCCGCCGGCTGTTTGGGTATATACCTGAATGTTTCCCGATTGCGAACGTACTGCGGCAAAGAAGTCTTCGCTTTTGTTCTCCTCAGTCACAAACGGCTGCGGGCCGCCTATCAGTTGCACAGGCGTGCCGATGAATCCTTCGTCATAGATGTCAAGTCGGTAGCGTGTACCGTTCAGTGACACGAAAGGTATTTGCCAACGTACTGCTTTTGCCATAGTCTTACAAATTTATTCCGGCACGGCGGAGCATGCCTGTTGTCACTATCTCGCCCTGACCGCTTCGGCCCAGGTAGTTGTTCACGCCGAGGACGATGTTCTCGCCCGTTACATAGGACGGTCCGTTTGATTCCCCTCCGCGACTGCGAGCTATTCCCTCCAGCATTGCGGCATTGCCCACACCTTTGGCGGTCAATACGCCCTCGCCACTGTTCAGTCGTGCTACGATATTGTCGCCTTGGAACCGATTGCCGCCCACCATACCACCGTGTTCGAACTTTGTGGCATTCCTGATAGCCGATATGGTGCTGACCATTGTTGCGGTTGCGGTCAGAGCAAACGCTACCCAACTCCACGCCTCACCTTCCGTTCCGGCTTTGGCGATAGCACCGCCCGCGCCGGCTGCCACTGATGCGATAGCCTCGGCGATGATGCCCGCTATCTTTGCTGTCGGGTCCTCCACTGATTGCAGCGCATTACCAAAGGCAGACACAGCCTGCGCCGCCTGCACCCATTCGGATGAAAGTTTGCTTGCATCAGCCGTAGCGGTAGCCACAGCCCCTGTCTTAACGTTCAGTTCGATAGGCGGAAGATTTAACTCTTTCAGTTTCTCGTTTATGTCATTCACCAACTGTTGCCACGCTTCATCCGAGATGTCCACTCCGAGGTCTATCTGGTCGAACAGGTTCTCCAAGTACATCGGGTCGATGGTCAAACCATTCTTCATGGCTGTCTTCAGCAGGTTCTCGAACGTGCTGAGGTCCACCAGCCGGTCGGCTTGCAACAGGTACTCGTCCGAACCTATCTGAACCGACTTCAACGCATTCTGTATCTCTTGGCGCAACTGACTGATGCCTTCCTGACTATATCCACCCACGCCGGTCAGCACGGGGTAGCGATTCTCTGCGCGCTCTTTTTGCGATGCTAACCGCATCTGCTTGCCCTGGTACTCGATTTCGAGTTGAGAGATGCGAGCCAAAGCGCGGGCATGCTCGGCGGTATCCTCGTTGTAGAGGGCGGCAATCTTCTCCATCGATGCGCGGCGTATCTCGTACACCTTCGCCTCGTAGTCCTCCTCCTGCATCGCCATACGGTCCAAAGCCGCAATCTGCTGCTTTTCCTCGGCCTCGTATTGAGCACGGAGAATAGCCACTTGCTCAGCCTGTTTCTGCTTGTCCTTCTCGGGGTTGTCAACAGTTGTAGTGGGCGTGACCAGTCCGAGGACATACTCTTGCTGCGAGATTCTGTCGCGGACATTGGCAATCTGTTGGCGCATTTGCTCAGCGTAGTCGATAGCATACCCGCTTACACCGAACTTGGATTGTACCTCCGGGGTGAGTGCTACCACCTCTTCACTGCCCCATCCGAGTTTGCCTGCCTTCTCCCATTTCTTGAGCAGGTCAGTCATTTCTTCGTCTTCCTTCTTGAGCAAGGCTATGCGCTTTTCTGCACCACGCTGAAGAGACTCGTCCGTAGCACCTGCGGCACGTTTTTCTTCGACTTGCGTCTGAAGCATTTTCTTCTGCTCATCGGTAACGCCTTGCACATATAACCCATTCGCACCTTCGCCGCCTTGCTGACGTTTGCGCCAATTGGTCCACGCCTGAAGAAGGCTGGTCAGCGCATCGGTGGTGCTCTTAAGGATTCCGTTCGAGTCGCTGAAGGTTAGCATCAGGCCTTCCCACGCTGACTTCATGATGGTCACCGAGCCTTGCAGCGTGTTCAGCTGCGTCGACTCCATATCGTGCATCGCGTCGCTGCAATCGGTGATGCTCTGCTTGAAGTCCTTCAGCGTGTCGGCATTGTCGGCGAAAACGGCAAAGGCAGCGGTCGAACGTACACCCACCATGTTCAGGATGTCGCTCAGACTCATGCCGCGCTCACGCATCTCCTTCAGCGCCTCGCCGAACTCTTCCACGCTGTGAACGGGTCGGCCAAGGGCGGTTGCCAGTTTGCCGCTATCGTTCGCCATCTTCAGGAAGATGTTACGGGTGGCGGTGGCGGCGCTGGATGCGTCCATACCTGCGTCGCTCAGTTTGGCCAACAGCGTCACCGTGTCCTCAATGGTGAACCCGAACTGCTTGGCTACAGGTGCGACGATAGGCACGGCCGTTGATAGTTTCTCGAAGGATAATGCCGATTTGGTCGTAGATACGGCCAGCACGGAAGCCACGCGCTCCATCTCTGCGGCGTTCATGCCAAAACCACGCAAAGCAGCGCCGGCCAGGTTCGCCGCGTCACCCAGTCCAGCACCGGTGGCAGTGGCCAGGGCTTGCACGGCCTTGGTGGAACTCAGTATCTCGGACTCGGTAAATCCAAGACGGGCGAGGTTGGTCTGAAGGTCGGTAATCTGCACCGCCGTATATTGCGTGGTCGCACCCAGTTGCTTCGCCTGCTCAGTCAGCGCCGTGGTCTGGTCTCGGGTCTTACCCATGACCGCCGCAAGGTTGGCGCTGGCCTGTTCGAATTGCATGTTCACGCTGACCATGTCGGATATTGCGGACTTCAGACCGTTCATCGCAGCCATCACGCCGTCCGCTGCCAATGCAGCCGGACCAAGCATCTTGAATGCGCTTCCGATGCTTGCACCGATACCAAGCCCACCTCCGCCTGCCACGTTGGAAACGTTGAGGCTTGCATTAAGTTTCTGCACCTCAGCTGCCGCAGCGCGGTACTTCACTGTGATCTGGTCGATGGACTTCATGTAGGTCATGCCCTCGACACCCTTCTGCTGTGCGGCGGACAGTAGTTTATACTGCTCGGTCAGCACCTCGATGGACCGTTTGTAATCATTCATTTTTCCCTTGGCAGTCGTTGCTGTGGACTCCATCTTGCCCATCATCTGCACAAAGGTCTGAATCTCTTGGTCATCCTTTGCGAGGGCGTTCTGGAGTCCGCCATTGGCTTGCACGAAGTTATTGAGGGCGGATTGCGCCTTCTTTAGCCCGGCATCCCATTGGCCGGTATTGACTCCAAGTTCAAGTAGTGATTTTGCCATATCTTATCCTTCTGTATATTCTTTTTCCAACATTTTCTCTACATACCCAACGAGCGTCTGTCCAAGCTGATGAGCTGCTTGCTCCATGTCCGCACTCATAGTGTGGAAGAATGACCTCGGAGCCAGCGAACCGCGATTGCCGTATGTGGCCATCGAACCGCGCCCTTTCGGTCCTTGCGACCTGGCATATCTGATGTCCGTACCTCCTTCAAGGAATTTGAGAATAAAATATCTGTCGGGTCCATAGTACTCACGCAGTTTCTTGGTTCGTTTGCTGACGGTACGGACGCGACGATGGCCTGAGATGCCGCCTGTCGGTTCTTCCACCACACGGCGCTTGCTGCTAATACGGCCTCGGTTTCCAAGGATATGAACAGCTCCGACGAATTCCTTTTTGTAAGTACGACGCAGCACGGCTGTTGAAGCACTACCTGCACCGGCTGCTTGCGCCTTTTTGACTGCCTTCCCGCGGATAATGCCAAGCTGTTTGCCTATCTCCTTGCGCACCACTTCGGCAAGGAACATGTCGAATGACTCGCGGGACCATGCGCCGCTCTGTGTCAGTTGCACACCCATTGCCACGTTCGGTTGCAGTAGTAGGCGGTCCATTGCTTTGTTGAACCGCTCCTCCAGTTTGTTCATCCCGGAGAAGTCCGCCATCAGCATGCCAATTCGGTTGTTGGTGGCATAGAGATTTTTGAAGCCTTTCGTGTAGTCCATTCTACAATAGTGCAAATCATTGTTTTTAGGTTACTATTCATGTTTTGGTTAGGTATGGGCACAAAAAAACCGCCTACCTTTCGGTAAGCGGTTCGTTGCAATTCGGAATCAACTATATGTATTCCCATTTATATTTCCCAGCACGGTGTGTGTGCCCATTACAGCAATGGTAAATGGCGGAACTTGTAACACCAACGCTATCTGCTGCCTCCCTTAATGATGGAAATGTGGCAATCTGCGTTCTATCATCTGCAAGTTGAGCAACCATTCTTCTGGATGTTTTATATGTTCGTGCTATTTTTCCCCATTCCTCTATTGTTTTTGGATCAAAGCTCCATCGGTAGCCTTTCCAAATCTTCGTATTACTTTCATACATGACGTGCACCATTGCGCCTTGGTAGGTTCCCATCATCTTCTCGACATCAGCGCAGCACTTGTGTTTAGCGATGAAGTTGCCTTTCATATCGTACTGATAGACTGGCCTACGCTTCCATGCTATAATGTCGCTGTAGTTCAAGTTATACTGATAGGTGCACCATTCCAAGTTCTCGGCCCGATTGTCTGTTTTTATTTCGTTCTTATGATTCACAACTAACCCTTCTTTATAACCTGGCACGAAGTGGAGAGCCACGAGGCGGTGGACTTCATAATGGGTGTAGTTACGGTGGCCGTCGCTCAGACTGACACGATAATACCCGTTGGTGTTTGGGGAATCCTTCAGTATCATGCCACTTATATGGTGGACGCGTCCTACCTTGTCAATGGTTGTTCTATCAAGTGAGCGCACTCTACCAAGGTTGCTCACCTGATACTTGCCTTCAAAACCTTTTACATCCTTCCATTCCTCAGCGGCGGGTGTAGTCACGATTGCGGGTTTCATACTGCACAAAATCATATATGGTTGTCTTCATGAGTTGACCGGCGATGTTCACGTAGATGGGGAAGTCCGCAGCGAGTTCACTCAGCACTTCATGGTAGTTCTTGTCGGATAGGCAGCGATGCACGTCCACATTGCTTATGCGGTCGTCCAGCGCAAGGATGTCCCGGATGACTGTCTTGCGGGGCTTGTAGTCGCAGTAGCTGACTTGCACCTGGATGTCATCGATGCAGCCGGTCACATCGATGCCGAAACAGTTGGCATCTGCTCCGAACGTGTCGAATGGTGCCTCAGTTGGCACACCATGAGTCTTGAAGTAATTGCGGATTTTTGAGGAGATCTCCTCGATAGGGTTCTGAATACCCTCAACGGTTACTGGTTTCATACGATTAGTTTTTAACAATAAAAGGAGGCCGACGGGCTGTTAACGTTCTAATCGCTAAACGCCCCTCACATTTCTGATTCGGGACCCGGTGCCTCCAGTATGCGTAATACTGATATGATGACATAAAAAGTGCCCCTTTCGGAGCGACATTTGTGCCGCGATTAGTTTTTTAACGCCGCAAAGGTACTACTTTTATTTGATATATGCAAGAGTTATCATAAGAAAAAGCACTTTTTTCATAACATTTTGTCAGTTTTAGTGCATTTATGATATTTTTAGGTTACTATGGACACAAAAAACCGCCCATCCTCACGGACAGGCGGCGGAATAATAATCAACAACAAAACACAAAACATGGAAAACAAAAAAATGAAGGTTACCTTCTCAAATAGAATTTCTTGAAGCACCACCAGGCGACGTAGAGGATGACCAGCACGACCACGATCCAAAAGAACCATGAGCAAAACTTGTCATAGCCAGAGCGGACTGTGACGAACTTTTCCACCTCCACCGTGTACGGCACCGAGTCGTGGACATATTCGACGATATTGCGGTCGATGTATTTGTACTTGTAGAGGAAGACGCTGTCGGTCTTGAACACCGTGTCGCCTTTCGTGTAAATGTAGTGCACCAGGTCCTGATAGATTGAATCCACCAATTGGGTCGTGTCGTGCACATAGTGGTCGCGGTACTCCACCACCGTCTTCACGGTCTTGCACGAACCAAGTAGGATGCAGATCAGGAAGAACAGCGAGAAGATAATTATGAACACACTGAAAGAGCGCAGGATATGCTTCTTCTCTTCGGGTGTGGGGAAATTGTGGTCTTTCATATTGCAATATACTTTTTAATGGCCTGCACATGCAGGTCGATGATGGTTTGTTTGCCCGCGTCGGACAGCAGGAACGCCACGTCCTCTTTGTTGTCTTGGAACAGGTTCTCGGTCAGCACCGCCGGGCAGGATGAATGCGTGGTGATATAGAAAGGAGCCACCCAGTACTTCTCTGCCGGAACGCTTCGATTGCCCTGTAATTCACGCGCCTCGGCTTCGGCATACAGCAGCTGTGCCAATTGCTTCGACTTCGGACTTGCAGACTGCGCAATCCAGCAGGAGAAGCCGCGTGCTGACTTCCATTTCCCGTCGCCGCCCGCTGCGTTGATATGGACGGAAATGAGGCACGTCTCTTTTCCCGCCCGTTTGGCTTCGGTTGTGGTCTGATTCTCCCGAGCGACGCGGGCTGACAGCGGAATGTCGGTCTGCTCAGGAACGAGCAGCTGTGCCTCGATACCCTCCTCCAGAAGCCGCTGATATAGCCCGCATGCGATGTCGCGGGTCCACTGCCATTCGTACAGGCTACGGTCCGGCGAACATTTGCCCGGCGTGTCTTTGCCGTGCCCGTTGTCCAAAATCACACAAAGTTTCTTCATACTTTCTTTCTTTTGGCTTTCTCGGCCTCGACAAAATCTTTGTATTGGCCGTTGAGATACTTCTTCATCATCGCCATCTCGCGGTTGGCGGTCTGTTGCTGTTTGGTCAGCGTCGCCACCTGGCCGCGGATGTCCGACACCTTCTTTTCGACGGTGTCGATGCGCTCCACAATCTTGGCCGTGTCGTTGTTGTTAACTTCTTGCAGGGACTTGACTGTTTCCAATAGTTCAATAGACTCCTGGATGTACTTTTTCCCGAGGTCGATTTCCTGCGACTGCGTGGCGAGGTTGGACTGATTAGCTGCCGCCTCCGATTGTTTGGCCTCCGCCTCTTTCAGGCGTTTGTTTTGCGTGCGGTACACGATGGCAGCAATAATTCCGCCGCCACCTACGCAATACGGCAAAACTTGTAAGATGATTTGTAATGCTTCCATTACGCTGCTAATTTTAAGTTATACTTTTGATTTAGTCTTTCATTTGGTGAATAGCCTTGTTTGTATGTGATACATTTCCGGCGGTCGTCCCACTCTAACCACTGCCACCAGTCGGGAGACAACTTACCTCTCAGTTCCAGCAGACGTTTGTAGTCGGTGCGATTCTTCAGTAGTCCGCTGTAACTGTTGAACACATCCACCATCGCGTCGATGTCCTTGCGCCTGCTTTCGTTCAGTTGTTCGATGCTCCTGACGGCGTTGTCATAGGTCTTGTTGTTCAGGTGTACGCGGTTCGGACGTATGTGGCTACCAAGGAACTCGCATCCGTGATAGTAGGGTTGGTCGTAGAATTTCTTTTCGTTCAGTGTTACACCCTTCTTCGCCAACCTACGGCGCAGTTCGGGGAGCAGTGATAGGAGACGCTGATGATGCTCCTCCGGCACGACGAACACAATATCATCGACAAAACACACAAGTCTGATGCCACATTCTTCCGTCAGCCATATTATCTCGTCGTTGATGTACAACCCCATTGCCGTCTGCCATATCAACCTGCCAATTGCTGCGCCTATTCCTACCGGCTTGGTGCGGATGGATTTCTCCGGCGCAATGTGCTCTTTCCAAAGATGCGCGGCGGTGCGCAATTCGCAATGAGCGGCTGGGTTGCAGTGAATGCTGATCATGGTAAGCCATTTCAGGTATGACTTCATTTCGTCGTCAAGTTCCGTGCGGTCTATCACCTCGTCGATGTACTTCTCCGCAATCAGCCACACAGCATTCGGGAAGTACCCGCTGAAGTCTATCTTGACAATCCGTGCAGGCTTGGTATAACCTTCCGTTATCTCGAAGATGTGCTCCATCAGCTGGTTGATAGCAGCCTGACTACCCATGCCCTTGCGATTGTTGAAGGTGAATGGCGATAGAATTTTGTCGGCTTCCGGGATTACCACCTCGCAATCTTCCGTATCTATCATGCGACCGCCAAATTCAGTAGCGAAAATTTCCCGCCAGCTTGGACGTGGCGCAAGAAAGGCATAGTTGTGCAGAATGCGCAGCGTGCGGTCGTCGCGGTCGTTCAATGCGCGGACCAGTAGCGGTGCCCAATTTGCCTCAAACTCCGCAGAGTCCTTCCCTCTGCGTTTATTCTTGCGGGTCTTTACCATCAGTCTATGTAGATTAACAAACCTTTCTTCTTTAGTCAAACTCATATTACGTAATAACCTTTCTAATAAATTCGCGACCGCTCCAACCTGATTCGTGTTGTTCACGTTGTTGTTGTTGAGGTTGCGGTTCGTGCCGTTGAAATTCCACGCGTTATTGACGTTGTACCTCTCGGCAAACCACCGGTTCGAGCTATCCGAGCAACATTGGACGATGGTGTAAATGACACCCGTGCTCCCTTTTATTATATTGTTCTGGCGCGGACTTCTTGACGTTACCGCCCGACCTCTTCCTGCGCCCTGACGTAATGAGTTGTTATCTGATAGAGTTGCGCCACTTCTTCGCTCCCGTTTCTATGCGTTCCAGCAATCGGGCAATGGCAAGCTTCGCGGAATCGGAGAACAGATATATCTCGCCCTTGCTGTCGGCATCGCTCTTCTTTTGAGTCATATCCTTCATGTCCATGAGGATGTCGAAGGCAGCCAGCATTTCGCCAAACGAACCGATAAGATGCTCAACATATTCGCGCTTGCGCTGCTGCTCATCTTCGCCCTTCAACTCCATAGCGATGGTGCAGTCGTGGATGATAGCATAGCCGGCATCCTCAAACTTACGAACAGCATTGTGCTCGCGACGCGCCTTCGGCAGATGCCACGTCACGCGGTCGTAAAGTTTCATCAGTTCCTTCGCATCACAAAGAATGCTCTCCTTCGAGTTCTTGGCTTTGTTGCTCATATTCCCGTTCTGATTTATGCACTGCCTGTTCGGCGCAATAATCTAAATACTCTCCGTAGTCGCGGAATTTATTGTAATTCATTTTTTGTTACGGCTCTGTGCGGTCTTACGACACGCACAGAGACCTTTTAAGTTTTAATTTTTACAAAAGCGCGACCGCTCCAACCTGAAACGTGTTGGTCACGTTGGTGCCGTCGAGGCCGCGGTACGTGCCGTCGAAAAACCACGCGCTAATGACGTTGTACCTCTCGGCAAACCACCGGTACGAGCTATTAGCCAGTATCACCTTGCCAGCTTTGGTCTGCGTAGCGTTGATAACGGCGAGATTGGCATCTTCCATCATCAGCACGCCTTCATCCACGTCCCACAGGTGACCGACCTGGAGGTATGCCCAGTTGAGCGCGGTGTATATTGCTTTGGTACCGCCGCTCTTGGTCGGAGCCATCATCGGACCGTACTTGGCCGTCAGCGCCTCACCGTCGGGCAGTGCAAAAACACCCACTTTCATTAGAGCCTGGATGCCAAACTCGCCACGCAGGTATGCCTCGTAGGTCTTATAGTAAGCACGAATCTCGGCAGCATACGGCGAGGATTGGAAGGCAGACAAAGACATTGGATTCGTGTTGCCAGCCTCGCTATGTACTGCCACATTAGCGTCAGGTGTGCGTCCGTTGGTGCCCCAATATGATGCAGCACCTGCAAAGTTCATTAGACCACGATAGTTGGTAGATTTGCCGTTCACCTTGCGATAGTTGTCGCTGGCGGGCATATCGCCCCATGAAATGAGGGTGAGGCCAGAGCAGTTATAGAATCGGTAGTCGGTGCAATCGTCGCGCTGTACGATGACGCGGCTATTGGCTTCGTCGGCATATGCCCACCACTCAGCGATGGTAGCAGCTGACGCGCCCAATTCAGTCAACTTCGCCTCGATAGCGGCGGTGCAAGCAGCAGCAGCCTGTGCCAGCGTCGTGGCCGTGTAGGTGAAGGTGATGCTCTGTGTGGTGTCCCAGTTAGGCAGGCCGAAGCGAAGGCCAATAGTCTTGCTATGTTCTTCGCCGTCCAGTACCGCATCTGTCCACGCATACTGGCATACTCCGAGGTACTTATACGAAGGCAGACTGCTGTAATTGCCCAAGAACGTGCGCCAGCGACCGTCTTTGTGATAGCCGAGGAATACACCCTTGTACGTCCACGACGCAGGCACAAGGCTGCGGTTGTACACCTCTTTACGGATGGCCACCTTGTTGCCGCTCTCGTCGAGATACACAGCATCACCAAACACAGGCGTGTCGGTGGTCGGCACATTCACTCCGTCGAACTTGGAGATATTACCCTCCTTAATGTTAGCCACGCGACTCTCGGTGGTAGGCTTGCCAGCGGAATTGTAGCTGGCAGCGTCATTGTATTGCTCAATCTGTTTCATATCCTTAAACTTTTAACTATTAAACTTCTTAACCTTAATTCAAGGCAACCCAGTCGCTGGTGCTGCCTGTAACTTTGATGGCGTAATACACTTTGCCGCCTACCTTGTCAACGTACTGCTGACCGATCTTGCGCGGACAACCATCCCACACGGTCATAGTCTTCTCGTTCCAGTTGTCGGGAGCATTGGCCGCACTCGGAGCCCCCTCCACGTTGCTGTAAAGCACATTAGGCACACCCAGCGTCAGAATGTCGTCACACTCCACGCTCTGCGCCTTCACCACAGGCAGCACGGCATTGTCCTTGCCGGCGAGCATTTCGCGCAGAGCCTTGTTCTCGTTGTAGAGATAGAGCAGTGCTTCGGCGATGACGCGCATCGAGGCGTCGAATTGTGCGATGGCGAGCTGGCTCAGGCCATCTGCGATGTTCTGCGAATAGCCGCACTCCATGTACGCCTCGCCCTCTGCACCGACCTTGATTTCGAGGCCGCAGTCGTTCAGTGCATAGGCCGTCTTGCTGAGCGTCACGCTCTGGGTGGCTGCGGTGGCCTTCTGATAGCGCACGACTCCGCTGATGGCGGTAGCGTTGCTGTCGGAGTAGGACACGGTCGTTCCGCTCACGTTTAGGATCTGCTCGCTTCCTTCGATAGCCGCCACACCTCCAGACTGCATGTCAGAGATAACCAACTCATGCAGGTAGGTCTCTTCGTCATCCTGCAACGTGTTCGTCCACGACGGTGACGTCACACGTCCGACAGGGTCGGTGATGAGCATGTGGGTGGCGTCGGTGCGTTTGGCGAAGGTGAACACCTCTTGCGACAGGTAAAGGAACTTGCCGCTGCCGTTCGGTGCTGCACTGAACAGACCGATGAGGTCGATGCTGTCGTGACCGTTATCGGCCGCATCAGTCGGCGAAACGAAGCGGTCATACCAGTCTTCCCACGCCAAGTGTGCGCAGGCGTCGGCCATAGTGATGCCCGACACGATGAACCAGCCCTCCCCGGTGGAAGTGTAGGTGTGATAAGTCTTGCCCAGATAGGTGACGGCAACGGGAGTCACTACCGAGCCGGCCTGGTCGGATGTCGGTTTGCCGTCTGCCAACGGCACGAAGCGCACACTGGGTTGCAGGTCAGAGCCACCGAAGACGAATCCGCCCTCATAGCCGGCAGGCTTACCTGTGAAGAGCATACCGTTGTTGACGCTGGCGTCACCGAAGGCGTAGTACTGGAGATGCGGCACGGGGATGAGGCGCGCGCCGTTGGAACCGATAGCCTCGGCTTGACCGCCGTCAGCCACCAGTCGCAGTTGGTTGTAGCCGGTAGTCGCGAGACCCGTACACTTGAAGTCTTTGCCGGCAGCCGCGCTGATACCTTCCAGCACGCCGCCCTTGTCGGTGCGGATGGGGTCTTCGCCCGCTGTCGAACGAATCGTCTCTGCCCATTGGTTGTTCACCGGGCTCGACTCCTCCGACCACGCCTCCAAGTCCTCCGCGAGCCCAGCGACCTTTTCTCCGGATTCGAAGTCCTCAACGTCTTGCTGAAGCCCGGCAATCTGCGTGGTGTGCTGCGCCACGGTAGCACTGACGGCCTGACCGTCCGGCAGATCCTCGATAGCCTCTTTCAGGTCGGCCACATCCTGCGCCACTTGCTCGGCGCTACCGGCAGCAGCCAGAGCCTGGTCGCGTGCTTCGGATGCCGCAGCCTGTGCTTCGCCCAGACTGTTCAATGTGCGCTGCACGTTTGCATCCATATCTGCATACGGGATGCCTGATTCGGGTTTTTGGTAGGAGGTGACTCCAAGCGCTGCACCGGCGCGGATGTTCCACAAGTCAGGAATCACGTCTTGCTTTGCATCCAAAGCCGCTTGAAGCTCGGGATTAGTGGGCAACGCCTGCCCTTTGTTCAGGATGTCCTGAACTTGATCACCTGTCTGTTGCAGGTCATACACTTCTTGATCTAACATTTTTGCAAAAATTTAGAGTTAAACATAAAATTGTCTCTTTTACTTATGCTCAAATCCTTGAAAATAGGTTACTGTCGCGTTCGTCACGGCGGTTGCACAGACTGAGCCTGCTATTTTGTAATTACTTATATATGTTCCGGCGGCGACGATGTAAATATTTACAAAACCGCCTACCTTCTCAGGCGGGCGGGTTACAACTATAATCTTTCAAAAAAATAGTTTCCGACCATAACCCCGGTCGGATTGGGTTAGTTCACCGGGTACTTCCTACCCATGACATAGCCGGCGATGAAACCGACTAACAGTCCGATGAGGCCTGAGGCGGTCACGTAGGCAAAGGTACGGTTCGTGAAAAACAGGATCACACACACGATGATCACGATGGCGGCAATGACGGCCGCCCAGAATTTCCATGATTTCAAGATGTTCATAATACAAAAAATTAAAGTGGTTATTGAATGAGGGTTTTCTTTTTCGGGGGCCAGCCGCACAGGATAGCCAGTTGGCCTGTCCGCATGATAGGTCCGCCGAAGCACTCACAATACATCGAGCAAGAGATGCTGCCCACCATAGCGGTCTTGCCGCTGACGAAGGAGCGAACCCCATGCGGGCAGGGAGTCACCGACGTCGTCCGTCCTTCGACATTTGTCGCCACCTGATATGTGAGCACTCGTTTCTGCATATCTTTTACCTATGCTGGAATGTTTGTTTTTAGGTTACTATAGCCCCTTTGCCTTACGCCGCAATCCCGCTTGGCGGGTTGGTCGTGTTACCTCCACCTTGGTTCTCGCCACCCTCGGTGATGTCCTCTTCGCCAGATGCAGCGGCAGCCGCTGTCGGATCAACCTTCTGCCAACTTACCTCGTCAGAGAACTGACGGCTGAACTTGGCGGCTACGGTGCAACCCAGTCGGCTCTTGCCGTTGGCAGCGTTCAGCATCTCGGCGGTTGCCACGATGGGCGCATGAGTCTCGGGGTCTTCCGTGTCCTTCACGCTCAACTGAATGTTGGGATAGACGGTCAGGAAGTTGTCGCCCAGCTGACAGCGGAAGCCTTTCAGCACGTTGCGCTTCACGGCCTTCATGAACTCCGTCACGCAAGC
>JAFWXS010000002.1 GCA_017517925.1 Bacteroidaceae bacterium
CAAAATTAGTGCAAGGCGAGCGAAAAAGCAAGTTTACTTGTATTTTTCCGAGCCGCAGCCTGATTTCTGACTTGCAAAGCGAGACTAAAATTAGTGCAAGGCGAGCGAAACACCAAATTTATTCGTGTATTTCTCGAGCGAGTCGAGCGCAAGCATCCCAAGCCGCAATCTAAATATACCCTCCTTTGTTTATTAAAGGCAGCACTAGGCTGAAGGAAACGAATTGTTTTATCGGCTAAAGTTGAAAAATCTTCATACAGACTTCGCCCTATGGAAAATTTGCATTATCTTCGCAGTCATAAAGATAAACAAAGACAATACGACGATTATGACTAAAAAGATTCTGTTGCTCGGTTCGGGCGAGTTGGGAAAAGAGTTTGTCATCGCTGCCAAGCGATTGGGCCAGTATGTAATTGCTTGTGATGCCTATGAAGGTGCTCCTGCCATGCAAGTTGCCGACGAGCACGAGGTATTCAGCATGCTCGATGGCGATGCGCTGGAAGCTGTAGTAGCCAAGCATAAGCCCGACATCATAGTACCCGAGATAGAGGCTATCCGCACAGAGCGTCTCTACGGATTCGAGGAACAGGGCATACAGGTAGTACCCAGTGCCAAGGCGGTAAACTACACGATGAACCGTAAGGCCATCCGTGACCTGGCCGCTAAAGAATTAGGACTGAAAACTGCCAAATACTTCTACGCCAAATCACTCGACGAGCTGCGCGAAGCAGCCGATAAGGTAGGCTTCCCCTGTGTGGTGAAACCTCTGATGTCGTCATCGGGCAAGGGACAGTCGCTCGTAAAGAGTGCCGACGAGCTGGAGCAGGCATGGATATACGGATGCGAGGGCAGCCGTGGCGACATCAAAGAGCTCATCATTGAGGAGTTCATCCGCTTCGACAGCGAGATCACCTTGCTCACCGTAACTCAGCAGAACGGTCCTACCCGTTTCTGTGCCCCCATCGGCCACGTACAGAAGAGTGGCGACTACCGCGAGAGCTTCCAACCCGCCCCCATCCGTCCCGACCACCTTGCCGAGGCCCAGCGTATGGCAGCCAAGGTGACCGAGGCGCTCACTGGTGCCGGTATCTGGGGTGTGGAGTTCTTCCTCAGCAACGAGAATGGCGTATACTTCTCTGAGCTATCGCCCCGACCACACGATACAGGTATGGTAACCCTCGCCGGCACACAATGCCTCAACGAGTTTGAGCTGCACGCTCGCGCCGTGCTCGGCCTACCCATCGCAGAGATTGAGCAGTACCGTATGGGAGCCAGCGCCGTCATCCTCTCTCCCATCGCCTCTAAGGAGCAACCCCACTACCGCGGTATGGAAGAGGCTGTAGCTGAGGCCGACACCGACATCCGCATCTTTGGCAAGCCCTACACCAAGCTCAACCGCCGTATGGGTGTAGTCGTATGCAACGCCCCCAACGGCAGCGATATGGATGCGCTGCGCGACAAGTGCAAGACAGTTGCTGCCAAAGTGGAAGTGTACTAAGAAGCACCATTATTTTAGAATCTTTCACCCTATTTATTTTAATTCTATTATTAATTGTTGTACATTTGCAGTCAATTTAGACAAAACGGAAACGCCTTCGACGAACAAGATCAACATACAGACACACTGACGAGCATACACGCTCCGGCTACCTGCCGCCACGTATCACAGACATAACTCGGCAAGCACCCCATCAGGGGTGCAGGCTGTTTCTTTTTGTCATTTTTTATTAACACACTGAATTATGGAAGAACAATTAATATACATCATCATGCTCATCGCGATAGCGTTGTCGGCCTTGTGCTCAACGCTTGAGGCAACATTATTATCCACTCCCCTATCCTATATCGCAGGCCTCGAGGAACAGGGAACCAAAGGAGCAAACAGGCTAAAGCGGCTAAAGACCAACACCGACCGCCCCATCTCGGCCATCCTCTGCATCAACACCATTGCCAACACCGTAGGAGCCTCCATCGTAGGTTCGCTCGTGTATGAGGTCTATGGCGATGCGTTAGTAGGAATCTTCTCCACCATCTTCACCCTATGCATCCTTATCCTGTCAGAGATTATCCCGAAGACCATCGGCACCAGCTACTGGCGCACACTGGCCATTCCTGCATCTGTAATCATCGACGGTATGATATTAATCTCCTTCCCCTTGGTATGGGTATTGGAGCACCTGCAGCGCCTCATCTCCTCGAAGTCGAACCAGGTGAGTGTAAGCCGTGAGGACATCTCGGCCATGGTGAGTGTAGCTACCGAGGAGGTGGTCATCGAAACCGAGGAGAAGAAGATGATACAGAACCTGCTCAAGCTCGATGAGGTAACCGCCCACGAGATTATGACTCCCAGCGTTGTCGTAGAGATGGTGCCAGGCAGCATGACTATACGCGAGTTCTACAAAAGCGACAACACCCACTCGCGCATACTTATTTATGATGAGGAGAACGACGAATACATCATAGGATACGTACTCCGCCAGGAGGTGCTGGAGAAGATGGCCGAAGACAAATTCAATATGCACCTCAGCGAGATTATCCGCCCCATCATGACCTTCGGCGAGGAGGATTCCGTAGCCGACATCTGGGAAAAGCTCCTTGAAAAGAAGGAACATATCTCTGCCATCCTCGACGAATATGGTTCACTGCGCGGTATCGTCACCATGGAAGACGTCATCGAGACCATGCTCGGGCAGGAAATCGTAGACGAGAAAGACGAGGTCGTCGACATGCAGGAGTATGCCAAGGACCAGTGGGAGAAAGCCCAGAAAGACATTGTAGCCATGAACGATTAACAACTCTTATTTTATACTATGAAACGTACCTTATGGACTCTGCTTGCCGTGCTGATATGCGCTGGCTCGCCCAAGGCACAGGAGATGCCTACACAGAAAGAAATCCTGAAGACCATGCTGTTGGTCAACGACTACTTCATGAAGAAGTGGCCCGACCCCGCCACGCCCACCTTCGTCAAGAAGGAGCGCCCCAGCAACCTGTGGACTCGCGCCGTATACTACGAAGGGCTCATGGCCTTGCACGAGATCTATCCGCGCGAGGATTTCTACAAATATGCCTACGACTGGGGAGCATCACACAAGTGGGGCATGCGCAATGGCAACACCACACGCCATGCCGACAACCACTGCTGCGGACAAACCTATATAGACCTCTACCGCATCTGCCCCGACCCTGCGATGCTCAAGAATGTGAAAGTATCTATCGACGCCATGGTCAATACTCCCCAGGCCGATGACTGGTGGTGGATTGATGCCATACAGATGGCCATGCCCGTGTTTGCCAAGTTCGGCAACCTCTACGACGACCAACGCTACTACGACAAGATGTGGGACCTCTACGAGTATACCCGCAATCAGTTGGGCGAGAACGGCATGTACAACCCCAAGGATGCCCTTTGGTGGCGCGATGCCGACTACGACCCACCCTACACCGAGCCTAACGGCGAGGACTGCTACTGGAGTCGTGGCAACGGTTGGGTATATGCTGCCCTGCTGCGCGTGATGAACGAGATTCCCAAGAACGAGAAGCACTACAAGGACTACCTGCGTGACTTCAAGGCCATGAGCAAAGCGCTCATCAAGTGCCAGCGTGAGGATGGCTTCTGGAACGTGAGCCTCCACGACCCCACCAACTATGGCGGTCCCGAGACTTCAGGCACAGCCCTCTTCGTATACGGCATGGCATGGGGCATCCGCAACGGCATTCTCGACGCCAAGACCTACGAAGAGCCCATGATACGCGCCTGGAACGCCATAGTAGAGAAGGCTGTCCACCCCAACGGTTTCCTCGGCTACATGCAGGGAACAGGTAAGGATCCCTCGGCAGGCCAGCCCGTCACCTATGACAGTGTGCCCGACTTTGAGGACTACGGCCTCGGTTGCGTACTCCTGGCTGGAGCAGAGCTCTACAAGCTGCAGGCACAGATTCTCTATCCCTAAGGGAATCACACTATAGCATAAGAAAAAGAGGAGGGTGTGTCGTAATTCGCGGCACACCCTCTTCTCTTGTTTCAGTTTGCTATTGCTTTTCGCTCATGTCACGCTATAATCACAAGCGCCTCATCAATGCCCCTCTACTGCTTCTCCAGGCGGATAACCTTGCTGGCAAACTGTCCGTTGAGCGCTATCTCTATACCTTGCTGCATGAGGAACTTGCCGGTAAAGGCATGACCCTCCCAATGG
>JAFWXS010000015.1 GCA_017517925.1 Bacteroidaceae bacterium
GAGGCTGCGCCCACGTAGAGTACGGCTACGCCGCCTGCGAGCTTGGCCAGGCGCTCCTGGAGCTTCTCCTTGTCGTAGTCGCTCTTGGTAGCGGCAATCTGTGCCTTGATCTGTGCCACGCGCTCGGCAATGGCATCCTTGCTGCCTGCACCGTTGACGATGGTGGTATTGTCTTTCGATACGGTCACCTTGTCGCAGCGGCCCAGCATCTCGAGGGTAGCCTGCTCCAATGAGAGGCCCTTCTCCTCGCTGATGACGATGCCGCCGGTGAGGATGGCAATGTCTTCGAGCATCTCCTTGCGGCGATCGCCGAAGCCGGGAGCCTTCACGGCACAGATCTTGAGCTGGGCACGGAGGCGGTTCACTACGAGTGTGGTGAGTGCCTCGCTATCCACATCTTCGGCGATGACGAGGAGCGGACGACCTGTTTGGATAGCAGGTTCGAGGATGGGGAGGAATTCCTTCAGGTTAGAGATTTTCTTGTCATAGATAAGGATATAGGGGTTGTCCATCACGCACTCCATCTTCTCGGTGTCGGTCACGAAGTAGGGAGAGAGGTAGCCGCGGTCGAACTGCATACCCTCAACCACGCCAATAGAGGTCTCGGTGCCCTTGGCCTCCTCGATGGTGATGACGCCATCCTTGGATACACGACGCATGGCGTCGGCGATGAGCTTACCGATTTCGGGGTCGTTGTTGGCCGAGATGGTAGCCACCTGCTCAATCTTGTCGTAGTCGCTGCCTACAGCCTCGGCCTGCTCCTTGATGTTCTCTACCACCTTGGCCACGGCCTTGTCGATACCGCGCTTGAGGTCCATGGGGTTGGCACCGGCAGTGACGTTCTTGATGCCTACGTTTACGATGCTCTGTGCAAGTACGGTAGCGGTAGTGGTACCGTCGCCTGCATCGTCACCGGTCTTCGAGGCTACCGACTTGACGAGCTGTGCGCCGGTGTTCATGAAGGGGTCGGCAAGCTCCACCTCCTTGGCTACGGTCACGCCGTCCTTGGTGATGTGGGGAGCGCCGAACTTCTTCTCGATGATTACGTTGCGGCCTTTGGGGCCGAGGGTTACTTTCACTGCGTTGGCAAGCTCGTCGACACCCTTCTTGAGTTGCTCGCGGGCTTCCATATTGAATACGATTTCTTTTGCCATAATAGTTAATTGGGGAGTTCAGGAGTCAGGAGTGTAGGAGTTCAGACAAATGTCTGTTCGCTGCTCACGACTCATCTACTCAGTTAAATAATTGTTAATAATAATTTTGTAAGTGCCTTTAGTCGTTCAAGACAGGAGGCTCGAATAGTCCTTAACTAAACCAAGTCTTTGGCTATTGTCTGAATTCCTGAACTCCTGACTCCTGAACTCCTAAGTTTATTATCCTAAGATTGCCAATATATCGCTCTGGCGCATGATGAGGTACTTGGTGCCCTCGATCTCCAGCTCGGTGCCGGCATACTTGCCGTAGAGGATGGTGTCGCCCACCTTCACGAGCATTTCTTCGTCCTTGGTGCCGTTACCTACGGCTACTACTTCGCCCTTGAGGGGTTTCTCCTTGGCGGTGTCGGGGATGATGATGCCGCCGATAGTCTTCTCTTCGGCCGGTGCGGGAATGATGAGCACGCGGTCTGCTAATGGTTTGATGTTCATTGTTTGATTTTTGATTTATGATTTAGTATTTATGATTTATCCACAGAAAAGGGAACGAAAGATGTGCCATATTTGTTCTTTGGAGGATAAAGCATGGCAAATGTGGCACAATGTCGTCTTTTATGACAGATTGTCGGTTAGTCGAGTTCGAAGAGTAGCTTTTCCAATTGCTCAGCAGTGAGCCGGCGATGCAGCGAGCCGCGATGGGCTACGGTGATACCGCCCGTCTCCTCAGACACTACGATGGCCAGGGCATCGGTTTCCTGCGATATGCCGAGAGCGGCGCGATGGCGCAATCCCAACGATTTGGGGATGTCCATGCTGTGTGATACAGGAAGTAGGCAACCGGCAGCCACAATGCGCTTCTGGCTGATGATCATGGCACCGTCGTGCAGGGGACTGTTCTTGAAGAAGATGTTTTCGATGAGCAGTTGGTTGATGTCGGCATTGACGGTCTCCCCCGTCTTGATGATTTCGCCCAGTTTGTCGCCTTGCTCAATGACAATGAGGGCACCTTCCTTGCGCTTGGCCATGTTCATGCAGGCCATCACGATAGGCATCAATTCGGAATGGTCGGCTGAATCGACAGTATTCTTTTTGGCAAAGAAATCAAGTACGCGGCGTACACGACGCTGTGAGCCGACATCGCGCAGGAAATGGCGTATCTCGTCCTGGAAGAGTACGATGAGGGCCAAGGCACCAACGCTGACCAATGTGTCAAGGATCCCACCCAACAGGCGCATCTGGAATATCTGCGATACCAATACCCATACCACGATGATGGTGAGGATGCCGGCAAAGATGTTGAGCGAGCCGGACTCTTTCATGAACTTGTATAGGTAGAAGAGCATGAGTGCAACGAGGAGGACGTCTATCAAATCCTTTATGCCGAAACCGAGTAACATGACTTTGAGTTCTGAATTATGAATTGTGAATTTTCTTTACTATCGTTATAGCTTCCACGGCGGTTTTTACATCGTGTACGCGGAGGATATGAGCGCCTTTTGTCAGCGCCACGGTGTGTAGGGCAGTGGTGCCGTTGAGGGCTTCATCGGGCGTACAGTCAAGCAAATTGTATATCATTGACTTGCGCGACACGCCTACGAGCAATGGGCATTCGAGCAGATGCAACTCTTCGAGATGAGCCATGAGGCGATAGTTCTCCTCTATAGTCTTGCCGAAGCCGAACCCAGGGTCCACTATGATGTCGTTCATTCCCATGAGGTGCAGGCGATTGATGCGCTCGGCAAGGTCGTACATCATCTCCTGCCAAACGACACTGCCATGATGTGTCAATATATAAGGTACGCCGAGTCGGGCTACGGTGTCATACATGTGCTCGTCCATCTTACCTCCCGAAATATCGTTGACGATATGCACGCCATGCTCCTTGACACAACGTTCGGCAACCGAGGCGCGGAAGGTGTCGACCGACAGAATGGCATCGGGCACGGATGCGCGGATGATGGGCAAGGCCCACTCCAAGCGACGCAGCTCCTCCTCCTCACTGACGGGGGCAAGCCCGGGTTTGGTAGAGCAGGCACCAATATCGATGATGGCACCGCCCTCACTCACGATGGCACGGGCACGCCTGGCGATAGCCTCGGCGGTATGCACCTGCGAGGCCTCGTAGAACGATTCGGCAGTGACATTCAGAATGCCCATCACCAAGGGACGGTCGAGCGGGATGAGCCGTCCGCCGAGGTTCAGTGCATAGGGTTCGGAGCGGTATGTATTCATATCTTGGGCAAAGGTATAAAAAAAATCCCGACAAACCGAAGCGACGAGTTGCCGAATATAAAAAGATTGCGTACTTTTGTGGGTAATTCGCAAAATTGCAATCCACAGCATTAACAGACAATACAATATGGCAACAAATGACTTGATTGTAGCTATCGAACTGGGCTCATCGAAGATAGCCGGTGCAGTAGGGCGCAAGCGCTCTGACGGCAGCCTGCAGGTGCTCGCCTATGCAGACGAACCGGTATCGGGATTCGTGCGCCGAGGCGTAGTGTACAATATAGACAAGACGGCACAATGCCTCTCGAACCTCATCAACCGGCTGGAGCCGGAACTCAACGGCAAGACCATAGAGCAGGTATACGTGGGAGTGGGCGGCTATACTTTGCACTCGGAACTGAACACCGTGGTGCGCACCTTTGAGGAGGAGACACGCGTATCGGACGGCATCGTGGCTGACATGGAAGAGAGCAACGCCACCCTGCAATACCCCGGGCACAACATCTTGCTTATGGTATCGCAGGAGTACAAGATTGGTAACAACCTGCTGAACGAACCCGTAGGTGTCAACTGCACACGTATCGAAGGCAACTACCTCAATGTGCTCGCCCGCACCTCGGTGATGGACAATACCTCGAAAAGCTTCGAGATTGCCAAGGTGAACATTGCCGACGACTCCATCGCTCCCCTCGTGGCTGCAGAGGCACTGCTCACCGAGAACGAGCGCCGGCAGGGATGCGCCTTGGTGGACTTCGGAGCCGACACCACTACCCTGTCAATCTACAAAGGCGGATGCCTGCGTTTTCTCACAGTAATTCCTATAGGATCGCAGAACATCACCCGCGACCTCTGCTCCCTGAAGCTCGAAGAGCACGAGGCCGAGCAACTGAAGTGCGAGTACGGCCTCACCCTCCCCGAGGCTGCCGACGAGCGTGTACAGCTGGGCGATGACCGCTCGGTAGAGCTGCGCCTGGTGCACGAGGTCATCGAAGCCCGTTTCGATGAAATACTGGTCAACGTGTGTCACCAGATAGACGCATCGGGCTACGCCGACAAGCTTCATGCCGGTGTGGTGTGCTGCGGTGGCGGCATCAACCTCAAGGGAATGGACGCGGCTCTCGCACAGAAGCCGCAGACCAGCAAGGCACGCCTGGCACGCAAAGCCGCTGTACAAGTGGAGTGGAACACCACGGAACAACCCGCCAGCGGCATGCAGGGCGTACTCGTGGGACTGCTCATGAACGGCGACGAAGCCTGCTGCGTGGAATACATGCCGGAGATAAAGCCCGAAGACGAGGGCAAGGCCGTGACAGGTAACCTCTTCACTGACGATGGAGAGAGTGCACAGGAGGAGCGCGACCGCAAACTCAGGGAAGAGAAGGAGCGCAAGCGTGCCGAAGTTGCCAAGAAGGCCGAAGAGAGAAAAGAGAAGCAGAAAGGATTCCTGTCGGGCATCATGAAGCGCATCAAGACACTGACCGATGACTTCGAGGACAAGGTGGGAGATTTCCTGGCTGATGAAGACAAGGATAACAACCAATAACAGCTACAGCACTATGAACGATAACGATATAATGCCCTTTGATCTGCCCACCGAGAAACACAACATCATTAAGGTTATAGGTGTAGGTGGTGGTGGCGGCAATGCAGTGAAGAACATGTACCGCACCGGCATACAGGACGTGTCATTCGTCTTATGCAATACCGACCGGCAGGCACTCTCCAAGTCGGAGATACCCGTAAAGTTGCAGATCGGCCACAATACGACCAAGGGACTTGGTGCCGGCAACGACCCCGAAGTGGCCCGTATGGCAGCCGAGGAAGACATAGAGGATATACGCAAGCAGTTTCAGGACGGCACTGAGATGGTATTCATCACTGCAGGTATGGGCGGTGGTACAGGCACGGGAGCAGCTCCGGTTGTAGCCCGCGAGGCCAAAGAGGCAGGCATCCTCACTGTGGGCGTAGTGACCATCCCCTTCAAGTTTGAGCTTCGGCCCAAAATCGTGCAAGCCCTCAAGGGAGTGGACGCTATTGCAAAACACGTGGACGCGCTGCTCGTAATCAACAACGAACGCATCTTCGACATCTATCAGAACTGCAACGTGCACGATGCTTTCCACCGCGTAGACGACACACTGACCATCGCCGTGAAGAGCATCTCTGAGATAATCACCGCAGAGGGCATCATCAATCTCGACTTCCGCGATGTGAGCAAGGTGCTGCGCAATGGCGGCGTAGCCATCATGAGTTACGGATTGGGCAAGGGAGAGAACCGCCTGGCCGATGCCATCGAGAATGCCCTGCACTCCCCGCTGCTCAACGACAACGACATCTATAATTCAAAAAAGATACTCTTCAACATCTATGGCAGCACCAAGCATCCGCTCATGGTAGAAGAGATGGCCGAGATAAGTCGCTTCACCGACAGGTTCGTGAGCAAGGACATCGAAGTCATCTGGGGATTGGCTACCGACGAGAGCCTCGACGAGGAGGTCAAAATCACCATCCTCGCCACCGGATTCGGCGTGAGCAACATCCCCGGAATGAGCGACACCACCATCGAGGTGAACAACAATCCCGTGGAGACCCCCGAAGAAACCCCCGAAGAGAAGACCAGGCGGATCGAAGAGGAGCAGAAGAACGCAAAGATGATCAAGGACTACTATGGAGACAACAATCTGGCAACCAAACGTAACTTCCACATCTTCAGGTTCGAGGGCAACGACCTCTTCAACGACGACCTCATCGACGCCATCGACTCGCTGCCCACCTGCGCCCGCTCGAAGCAGGATCTCAACGACATCGAATGTAAACGCAAATAACATATGAAAATGGAAAAGAAACCCGAAAACCAGCTTCAGATAGAACTGAAGGAAGACGTGGCACAGGGCGTATACTGCAATCTGGCCGTCATCTCACACTCATCGTCAGAGTTCATCATGGACCTCATCCGTGTGCTCCCCGGCATGCCCAAGGCACAGGTGCAGACTCGCGCCATCCTCACCCCCGAGCACGCCATGCGCCTCATGCTCGCCCTGCAGGACAATATCACGAAGTATGAACAGACGTTCGGCCCCATCCGCCTGCCCGAGCAAGGCAAGGGTACCTACATCCCCCGCCTGAGCGACTTCAAGGGCGAAGCATAAGAATCTTTTTTCTTCCACATATTTGAGAAGAAATAAATAAAGACTATCTTTGCACAGACGATTTGTCTATTACATAACTTAAAAAACATAACGATTATGAAAGAACTGAAAGGAACAAAAACCGAAAAGAACCTGCAGATGGCATTCGCAGGCGAGTCACAAGCACGCAATAAGTACACCTACTTCGCCTCCAAGGCCAAAAAGGAAGGCTACGAGCAGATAGCAGCCATCTTCCAGGAGACAGCCGACAACGAGAAGGAGCACGCCAAGATGTGGTTCAAGCACCTCGGCGGCATAGGCACGACAGCCGAAAACCTCATCGCAGCCGCAGCTGGCGAGCACGAAGAGTGGACCGAGATGTATGCCCAGATGGCCAAGGAGGCACGCGAAGAGGGCTTCATCGCCATCGCCGAGCAGTTCGAGGGCGTAGCAGCCATCGAGAAGGAGCACGAGGAGCGCTACCTCAAGCTACTGGCCAACGTACAGGGCAAGCTCGTATTCTCACGCGAAGGCGACTGCATCTGGCAGTGCCGCAACTGCGGACACATCTGCGTAGGCAAGGAAGCCCCCGAGGTATGCCCCGTATGCGACCACCCGCAGGCATACTTCCAGCTCAAGCCCGAGAACTACTAATACCCCCTTGTCAACCCGAAAATATAACCTTATAAATACAACCGAAATGGCTATACAAATCACAGACAGCAACTTCGAAGAACTCTTGGCACAGGGCAAACCTATGGTAGTAGACTTCTGGGCCACATGGTGCGGCCCCTGCAAGAAGATCGCTCCCGACATCGAGGCCCTGGCCGAGGAGTACGATGGTCGTGTCATCATAGGCAAGTGCGACGTAGATGACAACGACGACCTCACCTCTAGATTCGGCGTGCGCAACATCCCCACCGTCATCTTCCTCAAGAACGGCGAGGTAGTGGACAAGACCGTAGGAGCAGCCACCAAGGCAGCCTTCGAAGAGAAGATCAAGGCATTGCTTTAATCTTTGGACAACAGACAACGGACAACAGGCGGCCGATACAATGAGCCGATGAGACAAAGACTTTCGTCCGTTGTCCGTTGTCCATAGTCAAGAACTTTTAAACAAGAAAATCATGAACGACGAATTCCTCATGGACGACCTCGACGATGACAAGACCGTCGAGTTTATCCGTAACTTCCTGCCCGTAGAACTCAAGGAGAAGTTCACCGATGACGACCTCTACTACATCATCGACGTCATCGCTGACTTCTACTTCTCGAGCGGTCTGCTCGATGCCAAGCCCGATGCCGACGGCTGCGTGGAGATCGACACCGACAAGATCGTAGCCTACATCATCAAGGAGGCCAAGAAGGACAAGATCGGCGACTGGCTCCCCGAGGACATCGAGCTCGTGGTGCAGGCCGAGATGGAATACGGCAACAGCCTCGGACAGGTAGACTGACCTCCGCCACCCGACGCAGGCACCAGCCACAACACAACCCGATGAGCGCAGCCCATGGCCGCGCTCATCGTCATTTTCGGGTATACCCGATTCCCCATAATGGCATGACACAACAAAGGGAAAGGCGCGCGCCTTTCCCTTTATTATATATAGGTGTATATCCCGAGGATTATTCCCAGTCGAGGATTACCTTACCGCACTGGCCTGACTCCATTACGTCGAAGCCCTTCTGGAACTCTGCCACGGGGAAGTGGTGGGTGATTACGGGTGAGAGGTCGAGACCTGACACGAGCATCTGCTCCATCTTGTACCATGTCTCCCACATCTCGCGGCCGTAGATACCCTTGATGGTGAGTGCCTTGAAGATGATCTCGCTCCAGTCAACGGTGGTTGTCGGGGGCAGGATACCGAGCTGGGCGATCTTGGAGCCGTTGTACATCTTGGCTACCATCTCGCGGAAGGCCACGGGAGCGCCTGACATCTCGAGACCCACGTCGAAGCCGCGGATACCGAGCTGCTCCATCGCGCCCTGTACGGTCTCGCCCTTCGATGCGTTGACGGTGCAGGTAGCACCCATCTTCTTGGCGATGTCGAGGCGGTAGTCGCTGAGGTCGGTAACGACGATGTTCTTGGCACCGGCAAACTTGGCGATGGCGGTAGCCATGGTACCGATGAGGCCGGCACCGGTGATGAGCACGTCTTCACCGAGCAGGGGGAATGAGAGTGCTGTATGTGTAGCGTTGCCGAAGGGGTCCATGATGGCAGCCATGTCGTCGCTGATGCGGTCGTCGAGCTTCACCACGTTCTGGCTGGGGATGCAGAGGTACTCGGCAAAAGCACCGTCACGGTTCACACCCACGCCGATGCTGTTCTCACAGATGTGCTGGAGGCCGCGGCGACAATTACGGCAGTGGCCGCAAGCGATGTGGCCTTCGCCGGTGACACGGTCGCCTACCTTGAAGTTGCGTACGCCGGGACCTACCTCGGCTATCACGCCCACGTACTCGTGACCGATGGTCATCGGGGTCTTGATGGTCTTCTGGCTCCATTCGTCCCACTTGTAGATGTGCAGGTCGGTACCGCAGATGGCGGTCTTTTTGATCTTGATGAGCACATCGTTCACGCCTACTTCGGGCATGGGAACGTCTTGCATCCAAATGCCCTTTCCGGGCTCTTTCTTTACTAACGCTTTCATTGTCTTGTGATATTAAGGTATGAAAATAGGATTGTCGTCGTTTTCAACGCAAAGGTAATGATTAAATTATTTCCGTATGCTTTTTTTGAACATTTTTTTGCTTACTTTTTTATTATAATGCTATAACGGAGCCGACGGCTCCCCTCATCACAAACCGGACATCCAAATTCAACCTTATCATTAAACAATAACAATCCAAACGCATCCAGACCTCCCTCCTTATGCCACTCGTCACACTACAGAAACTCGCCCGCATGTCGCCCCTCTTCCGTGGCCGTGTAGGCCGCCTTGCAGGAAAGAACCTCATGCGCCTGCTCGCCATCGACAAGGTCAACGCACTCTACGACCGCCACTGCCACCTCAGCGGCCCCGCCTTCGCAAGCAGCGTGCTGAAGGACCTGGGCATACGCTACACCGCATTTGCCGAGACGCCCGACGTGCTCAACCAGCTGGGACAGTTGCAGCAACACGCCCCCTTCATCACTATCAGCAACCATCCTTACGGCAGCATCGACGGCATCATTCTGACCGACTACTTCGGACACCTCGTCCCCGGTTACAGACTCATGACCAACAGCATGCCAGGTCGTGTCGAGTCCTTCGCCACATCGCTCATCCCCGTCACTCCCACCGACGGTACTCATCACACGCCTACCGCTGCGAGCATCCTCGGCATACGCCATGCCCTCGACCACCTGCGCGCGGGCCACCCGCTGGGCCTCTTCCCCGCCGGTGCTGTAAGTCACCTCAGCTTGCGTGACCGCTGCATACGTGACCGTGAGTGGCAACCTGCCGTTATCCGTCTCATCGCCAAGGCACGCATGCCCATCCTCCCCGTGCGCTTCTTCGACGGCAATTCGCCACTCTACTATCTGTTGGGGCTCATCGACTGGCGTGTCCGTCTGCTACGCCTGCCCGCCGAGGTGTTCAACAAGATAGGATGCCCCACACGCCTCAGTATAGCCCCCCTCATTAGCGTGGAGGAACAACAAGCATTCCTCGCCACACACTCGCTCGAGGACTACGGCCTCTGGCTGCGCAGCAAGGTGTACGGGATGACAATGGGTATGTAAACATAACGGAAGGATGCTCATCAGAGCATCCTTCCGTTATGTTATGATTGTTCTTGTTTAGAAGCAGTATTTGATGCCGAAGCCGAAATTATAGAAATTGAGCATGTCTCCTAAGTCAAGGATATCAAGTGCAGGACGATAATCAAGAGAGAATGCCAAGGGTATGTTGGCAATCTTGTACTCGAGGCCTACAACAGCTTCTGCACCTACACCAAAATTACCTCCATTTATGCCCAAGAAAGCGCCTGCGCCGTAATAGAGATTGAAGCCTTCTGTGATGACAGGCTGTTGCCACTCGTATACGCCATCAACTCTCAAGTGGTTGCCAAGACTCCATGATGCACCAAACTCAAGGGCGTTAGAGCCATTATTCTTCTTTGCAGTCAAACCATTGAAAGCGCCACCGCGAACACCCACTGCCCAATTGTACTCTTGTGCGCTAACTGTCAATGTTGCAACCATGAGGGCTGCCATTACCATAAACTTTTTCATAATTGTTTGTGTTTAAAAAATTGTTAATACGTAGGCAAAGGTAGCAGATATATTTTAATCTGCAAACATTGCTCTGTGTTTTTTTAGTTAAAATTCTTCATTACCAGCTCCAACTTCTCACGTATGCGGTCGTTGCAGAGATTGCCGATGCTGCCTTCGTGGGTATGGTGCACCTCGCGGGTAGGCTCGTAGGTGTGGTTCTGCACCTGCATACCCACTTGGCGGTAGGCTTCGCGGAAGGGTACTCCCGAGAGGGCTAGGCGGTTCACATCCTCCACGGTGAAGAGGTAGTCGTACTTCCTGTCGTCGAGAATGTCGCGGTTCACGCGGATGTGCTGCAACATCATGTCGCACATCGTGAGGCACGACTTTATCTCCTCGATGGCGGGAAACATCACATCCTTCAGCAGCTGGAAGTCGCGCTGGTAGCCTACGGGGAGGTTCGTTGTCATCAAGGCCACCTCGCCAGCCACGCTCTGCAGACGGTTACACTTGGCGCGCATGATCTCAAACACATCGGGGTTCTTCTTGTGGGGCATGATGCTGCTGCCTGTGGTATACTCGTCAGGGAAGCTGATGAAGCCGAAGTTCTGGTTGATGAAGAGACACACATCCATGGCAAAGCGCCCGAGGGTAGAGGCCACGGCACCGATGGCATAGGCCGTGGCGCGCTCGGTCTTGCCGCGACTCATCTGTGCGGCTACTACGTTGTAGTGCATGGTGTCGAAATGGAGCAACTCGGTCGTCATCGTGCGGTTCAAGGGGAACGATGAACCATAGCCAGCTGCCGAGCCAAGGGGATTCTGATTGGCCACCTTATAGGCAGCAGCCACCATCTGAAGGTCGTCGACCAACGTCTCGGCATAGGCGCCAAACCACAGGCCGAACGATGAGGGCATGGCAATCTGCAGATGGGTATAGCCCGGCATCAACACCTCTTTATATCGTTCGCTCAGCTCCTGCAAGCGGTCAAAGAGGTGACACACCTCTTCGGCAATGTTCTTGATCTCGTCGCGGAAGAAGAGTTTAAGGTCTACGAGCACCTGGTCGTTGCGCGAGCGGCCCGAGTGTATCTTCTTACCCATGTCGCCGAGGCGCTGCGTGAGCAGCAGTTCCACCTGTGAGTGTACATCCTCGATGCCCTCTTCGATGACAAACTTGCCATCGAGAATCTCCCCGCGAATCTGCTCTAAACCAGCGAGCAGCACGGGTAGCTCCTCCTTTTCAATCAGTCCGATGCTCTCAAGCATACGGATATGCGCCATCGAGCCCTCCACGTCGTATCGTGCCAAACGAAGGTCGAGTTCACGATCATTACCCACGGTAAAGGTCTCTATCATCTTATCGGGCTCAAAGCCCTTGTCCCAAAGTTTCATTGTCGTATCTTTTTTTGATTAGGTTGCGAAGGTAGTGTAAAACAAGTGAAAAAGCAAACATGTCTGCAATTTTGACTATGGTCTATTTGAATCTAATTCAGTTTGCCTATGTCCAAACTGAAGTTTTTCTTTGTCCAAACTCTAATTTGGAACCCTTCAAATTGGCGTTTGGAACTGAAGAAAATAAACTATCATAGGTTTGATGAAATGTTATCATCGAAACGACAAAAGTCCGCATTCATCGAGATTTAGCATTTGAGACAAAACAACTCTTACTCATATTATTGCAAAAGGGTAGAAAGTAAAAGGGCAGCCCTGAAGCTGCCCTTTGTGTGCGTGTGTGTTGATTGGTATTGTATAGTCTCTACTTCCTATAAACCATTTCAAGGAAGATGAACATTACTTCAGACGAAACTCGATGGGCATCTCGTATCGTACAGATACGGCTTTCCCGCGCTGTTCGCCCGGTCTCCACTTCGGCATAAGGCCGATGACGCGCATGGCTTCGGCATCCAGTTCGGGACAGATGCTATGCTTCACCTTGATGTCGGAGATGCTGCCATCGGTGCCAACAAGAAACTCTACGATAACCTTGCCCTGCACTCTGGCTTGCCGCGCAGCTGCGGGATAGCGGAGATTCTTTTGGAGGAATCTCATCAATTCGCCCATGCCACCAGGGTATTCGGGTTGATTTTCCACTATCACAAAGCTGCCATTAAAGCTCTTTGTTTCGGAGATTAGGAGATTGGTAGGAAGATTTTCGACCGTCTCTGGCGCATAACCCGTAACGACCATATCGGGCAAGCCCTGTACAGCCTCGGCCATCTGTACGGTCAACGACTTAGCACCGCCTTGAGGCACGATGACATACTGTTCTTGCATGCCTACGAACGAGAACTGCAACGCAAGCCCTTCGTAGGTCTCAAACTCAAACTTGCCGCCCTTTTGTGACAGGGCCGCCGAAACGATGCGCCCATCGTTGGGGTTCTTCGCAAAGATGTTTGCGCCAGCAAGACCCTTGCCACTCTTTGCGCCAACGACCTTTCCCGAGACTTTTACCCTATTCCGAGAGGGCGATTCAACACTTTTAACCTCTTCTGCTTTCGCAATCGAAGTTAATTCACTAACTTTGGCACTTGAAATCTCATCCAATGTGTTTGAGACTTCGGGACGGGCAAAGACAGCCACGGATGCTGCCGCCAACGGGAGTACATAGAGGTACTTCAACCGTGCCCACGGATTTGATTTTCTTTTTAGCATCATAGTGATACGTTTTTTAAGTGAACTATGGTTGAGGTTGTTGGCCATAGAGTAGAGCCTTGTGCCAACAGCCTCTTTTATTAATAACCGCTGATATTCCTTCGTGTCTGCTCCACCTTTGATGACCGCCTCGTCGGCCTCGTACTCGTGGAGTGTGCGCAGTTCACGCTTCAGGAGCCACACCGCAGGGTTGAACCATTGCAGCAGGGTGCACGCATCCACCAACAGGAGGTCCCATGAATGGCGGTGCTCGATGTGTGCCAACTCATGGCGTAGCACTTCGCGAGCGCTCTCTTCGATGCTCCGGCGCGACACAACGATACAGTTGAGCCAACTGAAGGGCGAGAGCTCCTCTTCGTGTACATAGAGTTTGATGCCTGCTTTGTACTGCTCCGCCGTATAGTCCGATAATGGTTCTTGATGAGTCTTACAGAGCAGCATGCCCAGGCGGATGTACGAAACTGCATGATAGCAGACGCAAGCCAGGAAGCCTATTATATAAAGGAGTAGCATCGCGTGCTCCCAACCGAAGTCGAGGAGTGGCTTGCTGACCATGTTCGCATCCGCGGCATCGATAGCCACGGCACTCTCTACGTTCATTGCCATCGCCCCGACTTCTACTATCGGACCCTCGCCAAACGTTATCAGCGGCAAAGCGAATGACATCACCAGTAAGGCGAGCAGTGCCACGCGGTTGAACCGATGAAAGGTCTCCTCGCTCATCAGTAGCCGATAGAACGAATAGAGCAACGCGAGGCAAAACGCCGACTTCAGTATATAAACTAAAAACGCTCCCATAATGTCGTCGTTAGATATTATTGCCCTCTTCGACCATGCGGATGAGCTCTTTCAACTCGTCCAGCGAAATCTCCTCCTCCTTCACCAAGGATGATACCACGCGCATGTACGAGTTGTCGAAGTACTTGCTCACCACTCCCTGCAGTGTCATCTTGCGGTACTCGTCGCGCGACACGGCTGCATAGTACTGATAGGTACTACCATAGGCATTGTGCCCCACATAGCCCAGCGTCTCCAAGTTGCGTACCACGGTGGACATCGTGTTAAAATGTGGACGCGGCTCGTCGTACAAAGCCACTATTTCCTTTACAAACATTGGGCCATTCTCCCAAAGGAATTCCATTATTTCCTCTTCTCTGCGTGCTAGCTTTTTCATAATAATCTGCCGTTTATGATTATCAATTAGTTTTAATTCTAAACCTCACCATCCAAATGCTTGCTGACAAATGATTTCATCATCTCTCCGCGAATATCGCGTTTGAGAATTGTGCCATCAGGAGCAAAGAATATAGTAGAAGGCACTCGATGAATTCCGTAAACCCTCCATATACTATCCCCTGAATCTACGAGTTGAGGCCATACGATTTTGTCCTCCTCCACCGCAGTTTTCGTACGCGATATGCTATCCCATATGCATACGCCCAATACAACAAGTCCCTTACCGTTGTATTTATCGTGAAGTTCTTTAAGATTAGGGTTCTCCATACGGCATGGCGTACACCAACTACCCCAGAAATCAGCCAATACATAATCGCCCTTACCAACAAAGTCGGACAGCAACAAGGGATTACCTTCCAAATTTGTTCCTTTGACATCGGCAAACATCTTACCCTCATCTGTTGGAATTTGCGCTTTTAGAATTTTCTTCTTTCTAAGCACATCAGGAGTGTTTCCGAGCCAAGGGCCGCAACTTTCGAGCAACTCCAACTGTTTTTCCTTACCTAGGACAACAAACATCCTACTAATAATTTCCGCTCCTACTACATCATTCGTGTGTCGTAGAAATATATCTTCAACTATCGGTGAAGCAGATGGACACCAGACATTATAATAATACTCAATATACTCATATCCCCTCCCTTCAAATTCACTACTTGCCTTCTCTTTTACCTCAACCAAACTATCCACAATCGCTTCAACACGAGCCATCTCATCATTGAGGTAGGTTCCCGATGCTGTATGTTGCACAAAATCGACATTAATCTCCCCCTCCTCTAAAACGAAATCAGCATAAAATGCATGAGAAATACCCACCCAGCAGGTATAAGCAGTATCCGGAGCTGTTCCTCGAAAACTTAATATCTTTCCATCAACCACTGCACTATCCACGCAGCGTTCGTCTGCGATGCTATAAGCATAAATAGTCTTTCCGTGAAAACTCGAGTCAGGAAGCTCTCCCCTCACAATATAGTTCTTGCTATCTCCGCTACAAGCGCTTAGCATCACAAGGAACATCGCCATCAATAAAGTTACGTTCTTCATTTTAAAGCATTAAGGTTTTACATAAAATACTTATTTTCATCTATCTCGTCTAACTATTCAAATTAGTTATGCAAAGGAACTAAAAAGATCCGTTCGCAAACTAATTTTTGTAGTTAAAAAGCGTTAACAGGGTGAAAATAAGTCTCGAAGTGTTCCATTATGCCGAATGTTACCGTCTGATTTTAGTGAATCGTGGTATTTTAATGATTCCGAAGATAGGCCATTTGCTCTCGATTTATAGGGGATGGAAGATGAAAAATAAGAGTTTTTGCTCCCCATAGGAAATAAAATCGTATATTTGCACAAGAATTATAACTTAAAATATACAATATGGCAGAAATCAATCCCAGCAAGACGATTGTCGTATCATACGACATGTATACCGAGTTTGAAGGCGAGCGTGAGCTCGTGGAGCAGGCTACCGCCGAGCAGCCTTTCCAGTTTACCACAGGTTTGGGCTTCACCTTTGAAGCTTTCGAGGAGAAGTTCAAGGACTTGAAGGAGGGCGACACCTTCAACTTCACCCTCGCCAAGGAGGAAACCAACGGCGACCGCCGCGAGGACCTCGTGTTTGACGTAGACAAGCAGATCTTCTGCGTGAACGGCAAGTTTGACGACAAGCAGATATACCCTGGCAACGTGATTCCCCTCATGAATGCCGACGGCCAGCGCATGAACGGCCTCGTAGTGGAGGTAAAGGACGAAGCCGTGACCATCGACCTCAACCACCCCTATGCAGGTATGGGCCTCGCCTTCGAGGGTAAGGTGCTCTCTATGCACGATGCCACCAAGGAGGAGATTCAGGCACTCATCAACATCATCACCGGTCAGGGCGGCTGTAGCTGCGGCTGCGACAGCTGTGGTGGCGGTTGCGACGGTTGTGGCGACCACGATGGCGGATGCGACTGCGGACATTGTCATTGATTTAGTTTAAGGTTGAGGGTTGAGAGTTGAGGGAAGCCATCCGGTAGGGTACACATCGCGGAGCCAAACCCTCAACTCTCAACCCTAAACTCTTAACCCTAAACCCTAAACTCTCATGAACACCTTCGGAACCCTCTTCACCCTGACCTCGTTCGGTGAGTCGCATGGTGCGGCCATCGGTGGCGTAGTCGACGGGATGCCTGCGGGCATCACCGTAGATATGGACTTTGTGCGTAGCGAGATGCAGCGCCGTCGCCCCGGGCAGAGCGCTGTCACCACGGGGCGCAAGGAGGCCGACGAGGTGGAGTTCCTCTCAGGTATCTTCGAGGGGAAGACTACAGGTACCCCCATCGGCTTCATCATACGCAACACCAACCAACACTCGGGCGACTATGACAACCTGCGCGAGGTGCTACGCCCGTCACATGCCGACTATACCTACTGGCAGAAGTATGGCGTGCGCGATCATCGTGGTGGTGGACGTTCTTCGGCCCGCGAGACTGCTGTACGATGCGTAGCCGGAGCTTTGGCCAAGCTCGCCTTGCACGAACTGGGCATCACCATCCAGGCCTACACTTCACAGGTGGGACACATTGCCTTGGAGAACGACTACACGAAATATGACCTCTCGCTGACTGAGAGCAACATCGTGCGCTGCCCCGACGCAGAGAAAGCCCGTGAAATGGAGGAGCTGATACTGAAGGTGAAGAGCGAGGGCGACACCATAGGTGGCATCGTCACCTGTGTCATCACCGGCTGCCCCGTAGGATTAGGCGAGCCCGTCTTCGGCAAGCTGCATGCAGCCTTGGGAAGTGCCATGCTGAGCATCAATGCCTGCAAGGGATTCGACTATGGTCGCGGATTTGACGGCATCGGTGAACGTGGCTCCGAGCAGAACGACCAATTCGTTAACACTGAGAATAGTATCACCACAGCCACCAACCGCTCAGGCGGCATACAGGGCGGCATCAGCAACGGACAGCCTATCTACTTCCGTGCAGCCTTCAAGCCCGTGTCTACGCAATTGGGCGAACAGACCGTGCTCGACATCCACGGCAACCCACAGACCTTACAAGCCAAGGGGCGTCACGACCCCTGCGTGGTGCCACGTGCCGTACCCATCGTGGAGGCTATGGCAGCCATCACGGTGCTTGATTATTACTTACAATATAAGGCGAGGTTGCAATAAGCAACCCCGCCTTTTTCTTAACTCCTTTTCTGCCATACAGAGTATGTGGCAGAAGGAATCAGAGTTCTATCTTCTTGTAGCGCGGTACGAGTACCTTCATGATAATCCAACCGATGAGGTAGGCCACGCCGCAGAAGGTGAACATAATCATGTAGCCAGCTTCTTTGCCCATATAGCCGAAAAGTTCGAGATTGGTAGCTGCACTATAGTCGAATAGTGCGCCGGCGCTCTTCTGAATGATGAACGAGCCAATACCACCTGCCATACCGCCAATACCGGTAATCGTGGCAATCATGGTCTTGGGGAACATATCACCGATAGTAGAGAAGAGATTGGCACTCCATGATTGGTGGGCAGCACCGGCAATACCGATGAGCACCACAGGCCACCACATGGATATGTGGGCCAAGGGCTGTGCTGCAAGGGCCACCAACGGGAGGAAGGCAAAGATAAGCATCGAGAGCATACGTCCTGCATAGGGATCCATCTTCTTCTTGTCGATGAAGAGCGTAGGCAGATAGCCTCCGAAGATAGATACCATCACGATGAGATAAAGTAAGCCCAGTGCCCATTGGAACTGTGGGTCGGTAGAAGAGAGTCCGTAGGTAGTCTTCAAGTATGAAGGCATCCAGAAGAGGAAGAACCACCACACACCATCGGTCATAAACTTGCCCACGATGAACGACCAGGTCTGACGGTACTTGAAGCACGACCAGAGCGACACCTTCTTCGCGGCAGTCTCTTCGGCTTGGGCAGGCGCAGACTCTACCGTATCGTCCGAAAGGATATAGGCCAGTTCGGCAGGGTTTACGGCAGGATTCTGTTCGGGGCGTTTGTAGATGAATTGCCAGAAGCCCATCCATACGAAACCGAGTCCACCAATAATAATGAACGAGGCTTCCCAACCCCACTTGGCTGCCAAGGGGGGAATGCAGAAGGGAGCGATGAGCGCACCGATGGTGCTACCCGCATTGAAGATAGAGGTCGCAAAGGCACGGTCGCGCTTTGGGAAATATTCGGCTACGGCCTTATTGGCTGCGGGGAAGTTGCCCGCCTCACCAAGAGCAAGCACACAACGGGCAATAATAAATAATGTGGAACTTACTAAGGCAATGCGTGCCACCATCTCGGCATCGGCAGCCAAGCGGAGTGCCGTCGCATCGGGAAGCCCCACGAAGCCTTGCGTAACGATACCACAAAGCGCATGGATGCATGCACCGAACGACCATACGCCGATGGCCCACATGAAGCCTTTTTTGGTGCCCATCCAGTCGACAAACTTGCCGGCAACGAGCATGGAGATAGCATAGAAGAACGAGAAGATACCGGTGATAGTTCCATAGTCGGAGTCGCTCCAATGGAACTCAGGACGGATGAAGTCCTCGAAGGTGAGTGACAATACCTGACGGTCGAGGTAGTTGATGGCGGTTGCAAAAAAGAGCATCGCACAGATGGTCCAACGATAGTTGGTCATCTTGGTTGGTGAAGATTGATTGTTCATGGTGTTATTATGATTGTGTTATTGTTAATTAGCTTTCTACTCGGTATACCCGCTTCACACGAGTGGATATGCCTGTCATCACCTCGTAGGGGATGGTACCGAGCCATTCGGCGAGTTGGGTCACAGGCAGTTGCGGACCGAATATCTCTACCGAGTCGCCTTCGCTGCAGGGGATGTCGGTGACATCAATCATACATACGTCCATGCAGATATTGCCTACATAGGGTGCCTTCTGCCCATTCACCATGCAGTAACCATATCCGTTGCCGAGGCGGCGGTTGAGGCCGTCAGCATAGCCAATGGGTATGGAGGCGATGCGCGAGGGGCGCGCCAGCTGTCCGCGACGGCTGTAACCCACTGTCTCTGTCTCGGGCACCTCATGTATCTGCAAGATAGTACTCTTGAGTGTGCTGATGGGATAGAGTAGGCGATTGTCGACCGGACTGATACCATAAAGGCCGAGACCAAGGCGCACCATATCGTGGTGGTATTCAGGGAAGCGCTCTATGCCTGCCGAGTTGCAGATGTGTCGCAGTATCCTGTGGGGGAAGGCGGCTTGCAATGCCGTGGCGGCCTCATCGAAGCGGGCGGCCTGCTGGTGGGTGAAGGCATCGAAGTCGCTGCTGTCGCTGCCGGCAAAGTGCGAGAATACCGAACGGGGAATGACGGCACATTGCTCGCTCAGCCGCTTGATGAGGCGCGGCATCTCATCGGGGCGGAAGCCGAGGCGGCTCATGCCCGTGTCTATCTTTATATGTATGGGATAGTGCATGTATCCCTCGCGCTCGCAAGCGTGTATCATCGCATCGAGCAGGGCGAAACTGTATACCTCGGGCTCCAGATTGTTGTCAAATAGGGTCTTGAAGGCCGTCAGCTCGGGATTCATTACGAGGATATTGGCGGTGATGCCTGCCTTGCGCAGTTGCTCGCCCTCATCGGCTACAGCCACAGCGAGGTAGTCCACGCGGTGGTCCTGCAATGTCTTGGCTATCTCGTAGAAGCCGGCACCATAGGCAAAAGCCTTGACCATGCACACCGTCTTCACTCCCGGAGCCAGCATGCTGCGGTAGTGGTTGAGATTGTCTACCATGGCACTTAGGTCGATGTCTAATGTGGTCTCGTGTACCTTCAGTGAGAGTTGTTCGGCTATGCGCTCGAAGCCAAAGCTGCGCGAACCTTTCAAGAGGATGAGTGAGCGGCTCAACGTCTGCAACTCCTCGGAATGCAGGAATTCCTCCGTAGTGCGGTAGAACGACTTTTTGATACCGAAGCGTTCTGCCGAGGCCATCAACTCGGGACCTATACCTATGATGCGCTCCACGCCGCGGCTCTCTACAAGTGTAGCCACCTTACGGTAGAGCGAGCGGCTGCTCTGCCCCGTCTGCAAGAGGTCAGAGAGTATCAATATACGCTCGCGCCCCTCGCGCTCGGGACGGCGTGCCATGAAGTCGAGAGCTATATCGAGCGAAGCAATATCGGCGTTGTAGCTGTCGTTGATGAGTGTACTGCCATTCTTGCCCTCCTTCACCTCGAGGCGCATGGCTACGGGTTCAAGCAGCGCCATGCGCTCGGCAATCTTCTCAGTGGGGAGCATCAGATAGAGGCATACGGCAAGGCAATGGATGGAGTTTTCTACTGAAGCATCATCGGTGAAGGGGATTGTGTATTTGCCTTTGATTCCTATATATGTATATTCTATCGTAGTGTTCTGTTCACTCCTTGTCACCGAGGCGATGTAAAGCGGCTTCTCGGGATTGTGGCGCGACCAGGCAATCTCGCGGGCCGACTGCAGCGTGCGGTCTACTCCCTCGCACACCTCTTTGTCATCACCGTTGTAGATGATGATGTCGCAGTCGCGGAAGAGACTCAGTTTCTCCATGCACTTGTCCTGCAGCGAGGAGAAGTTCTCCTGATGCGCTCCACCGATATTGGTGAGCACACCGATGGTAGGCTGTATGATGGTGCGCAAGCGTTTCATCTCATGGTGCTGCGATATGCCCGCCTCGATGAGTGCCACATCCGTATTTTCGTCCATTTGCCATATGGAGAGGGGCACTCCAATCTGTGAGTTGTAGCTGCGAGGGGAGCGTGCCACGCGGTAGTCGGCACCGAGCAACTGGCTCAGCCACTCCTTTACTACCGTCTTGCCATTGCTGCCGGTGATACCCACTACGGGTATATTGTACTGCATGCGATGCTTCTCGGCCAACAGTTGCAGTGCGACCAGAGTGTCGGGCACAAGAAGAAAGTTGGCTTCCGGCATCGCTCGAAGTTCCTCATCGTTCGGCCGTGCCGATACAACGAAGTGGCGTACACCACGGCTGTAAAGGTCTGCGATATAACCGTGGCCGTCGCCACGTCCCGTGACGAGGGCGAAGAAGAGTGTTTCCTCAGAGAATCCCAAGGAGCGGCTGTCGGTAAGCAACCACTTCACCGTTCCTTCACGTGAGCCTATGCGCTCGGCCTGTATCCATTGTTCTATGATTTTGATAGGGTATGGCATCGTTCAATGTTTCCGCAAAAGTAAGCAATCTTTTTCGATGTCGCAACAAAGCGCATGCGCTTTGTCTGTTTTTTGACCGCATACTTGCTGTAGATTTGGAAATAAAAGGGGAAACCTATACCTTTGCTGTCACTATAGATAAGGACGAAGACCTATGAGCAAGCAACATATCATAGCTGCCACCGATGTGGCAAGCACTTTAGAACAACTATTGCGTGAGATCGAGTATGACCGCCTGTATGTGCTCACCGATGGGCAAACAGCCCAGTTGTGCTATCCGCTTGTGGCTCAAGCGGTGGGCGATGCACATCAAATAACCATCCCCGCTGGCGACGACAACAAACATGTCGATTCTTTGTGCCACGTGTGGAGCGAGCTTTCGGCTCATGGCGCCACACGCCACTCGCTGCTCATCAACGTGGGCGGCGGTATGGTGACCGACCTTGGAGGCTTTGCTGCCGCCACCTTCAAGCGTGGTATCTCCTGTATCAATGTGCCCACCACGCTGCTGGCGATGGTAGATGCCGCTGTGGGTGGCAAGACGGGTATCAACCTCCATTCACTCAAGAACGAGGTGGGGGCGTTCTACCCTGCCGATGCTGTGGTGGTCTCGTCACAGTTCCTGCATACACTCGATGCGCCCAACCTCGCTTCGGGCTTTGCCGAGATGCTCAAGCACGGACTCATCAGCACCGAGGAGCACTGGGCCGGGCTCATGCGCTACGACCTGAACAGCCCCAATCTCGAGGCATTGCAGCCCCTCATCATGGAGTCCATCCGTACCAAGGAGCACATCGTGGAGCAAGACCCCAAGGAGCAGCACATCCGCAAGGCGCTCAATTTGGGGCATACGTTAGGGCATGCCTTTGAGACGTTGGCTATGCGTCGAGGCACTCCCTGTCTGCATGGCTATGCCGTGGCATGGGGCCTGGTGGGCGAGCTCTATCTTTCTCATGTGCGCGAAGGCTTCCCTGCCGACAAACTTCGTCAAACCATATCTTTCATTAAAGAGGTGTATGGCACCTCCCCCTTCACCTGCAAGGACTACGACGAACTCTTCGCCCTCATGCAGCATGACAAGAAGAATGTGGGCACCGAGATACGCTTCACCCTTCTCGGCGGCATAGGCGACATCCGTATTGACCGCACGGCCACCAAGGAAGAAATCTTCGAGATGCTCGATTTCGTAAGAGAGTGCTGACTCCGCAGTAGCTACCGCGCTGTTCGTCACTAACTACCGCGTCACACCTCGTTAACTACCGCGGTGTTCGTCGTTAGCTGGCGTGGTTCGTTTTTCCTGAAGTCACGTATATTACTGTTTCATTAGAAGCACACGCCGAGGCGGACGCTGAAGCTGAGGGCGATATGGTCGCTACGTGTGCCGAAGACGTTCCATAGGGCGAAGCCGTGGTGGTAGCCCGTTTCGGCTGGGGTGCCGAAGGCGGGGCCTGCACCTGCCCAGGCATCGATGAGGAAGCGCCCGAAGCGTGTCTGGTAGCCAGCAGTGGCGAGCAGGGTGCCCATTCGTGCCTGGGTGCGTAGGCCCGTGTCGCGCAGGTTGTATTTATAGGTGGCATAGATGAGCTCGGGACGTACGTAGAACCCCTTGAGGCCGCCACCTTCGTTGCCCGCGAGGAAGAACTTATGTCCGTATCGCAGGGTGTAGCCGCGAGGATTGTTCCGGAACTTGTCGTACCCGGCACCGATGAGGCTGGCGCATATCTCGCCCGACTGGTGAGGGGCGAATGCGCGTTCGTAAGAGAGCTTGGTGCTGCCCGTAGCCCATGAGAGAAAGGTGACCTTGAAGGCGTTCTTGTACTCGGTGGCATTACTCGCAAGAGGACTGAGCAGGCATAATGCCAATAGTAGTGTTCTGATAGCTTTCATGTAGTTTGTCGTTTGTGGACCAAAAGTACAAAAACTTTGGCAAATTAGCGAATATACATGTCCTATGTGCGAAATAATTTCTACCTTTGTCATGCTTATTGTTTATGTACGACCTCACGACACGCGACATACAGTACCTGCAAGGCGTGGGCCCTCAAAGGGCGGCCCTGCTGGCAAAGGAGCTGGGCATCAGCTCCATGCATGACCTGCTGTATAACTTCCCCTACAAGTATGTCGACCGCAGCCGCCTCTACTACATTCACGAGATCGACGGCAACATGCCCTATATACAGCTCAAGGGCAAGATCTTGCGCTACGAAACCAATGGCACGGGCCGCAAGATGCGACTCGTGGCGCACTTCTCGGACGGGACGGGAGTGATAGACTTGGTGTGGTTTAACGGGGCGAAGTTCATCCCCAAGAGCTATCCCGTGGGAGTGGAGTATATCGTATTCGGCAAGCCTACGATGTTTGGCGACCGCATCAACGTGGCACACCCCGACATCGACAAAGCCGCAGAGCTGTCACTTTCGGCCATGGGCTTGCAGCCCTACTACAACACCTCGGACCGCATGAAGCGTAGCGGGCTCAACAGCAATGCCTTGCAGAAGCTCGTGGCCAACCTCTTCGATTTGTTGGAGCGTACTCCTATTGCCGAGACGATGCCCGAGGTGTTTGTGCGTGAGCATCATCTAATGCCGCTGGGCGAGGCATTGTATGCGATTCATTTCCCCAAAGACCCTGAGCAGCTGCGTAGGGCCCAGTACAGGCTCAAGTTCGAGGAGCTCTTCTATGTGCAGCTCAGCATCCTGCGCTATAGCAAGGACCGCCGCCGCAAGTGCCGCGGCCTGTGCTTCACCAAGGTGGGCGAGCTGTTCAACGAGTTCTACGCCAAGAAGCTCCCCTTCGAGCTTACGGGAGCACAGAAGCGCGTTATCCGCGAGATGCGCCACGATATGAACAGCGGCCGTCAGATGAACCGCCTCCTGCAGGGCGACGTGGGTAGCGGCAAGACCCTCGTGGCGCTCATGACCGCCCTCATCGCCATCGGCAACGGCTATCAGGCCTGTATCATGGCCCCCACCGAAATCCTTGCCGAGCAGCACTATGCTACGCTCTCCTCGATGCTCGATGGCCTCCCCGTACGTGTGGCCCTGCTCACCGGTAGCGTCAAGGGCAAGCGCCGCAAGGAGATCCTCGACGGCCTCCTCACGGGCGACATACACCTGCTCGTGGGCACCCATGCCGTGCTCGAAGACACGGTAGCCTTCTCGGCCCTCGGCTTTGTGGTCATCGACGAGCAACACCGCTTCGGCGTGGCGCAGCGTGCCAAGCTATGGACGAAGCACACCTTCTCGCCCCACGTACTGGTGATGACGGCGACACCCATCCCCCGCACCCTGGCCATGACACTCTATGGCGACCTCGACGTGTCGGTCATTGACGAGCTGCCCCCCGGGCGCAAGCCTATACAGACCATCCATCAGTATGGTAATCGTCAGGCACAGCTCTATCGCTTTATGGGTGAGCAGATAGCACAAGGGCGGCAAGTATACGTGGTGTATCCCCTCATCAAGGAGAGCGAGAAGATTGACCTCAAGAACCTTGAGGAGGGCTATGCACAGGTGTGTGAGGCTTTCCCCCACTGCCAGGTGAGCATGGTGCACGGCAAGATGAAGCCTGCCGAGAAGGATGCCGAGATGCAGCGCTTTCTCCGCCGCGAGACACAGATCATGGTGGCCACCACGGTGATAGAGGTGGGCGTGAACGTGCCCAACGCCTCGGTGATGGTGATAGAGAATGCCGAGCGATTCGGCCTGTCGCAGCTGCACCAGCTACGTGGCCGCGTGGGACGCGGGGCCGACCAATCGTACTGCATCTTAGTGACCTCGGTGAAGCTCTCGGAGGAGAGCAAGAAACGTCTCGAGATCATGGTGCGCACCAACGACGGATTCGAGATTGCCGAGGCCGACCTCAAGCTGCGCGGCCCGGGCGACCTCGAGGGCACGCAACAGAGCGGCATCGCCTTCGACCTGAAGATTGCCAACATTGCCCGCGACGGACAGCTCCTCGGCTACGTGCGCGACATCGCCGAGCGCATCACCGATGAAGACCCCGACGGCTCGCGCCCCGAGAACGCCCTCTTCTGGCAACAACTCGAGCGCCTGCGCAAGACCAATGTCAACTGGTCGTCGATATCATGATTGTAGTTGGAAGTTAGGACTTAGGAGTTAGGAGTTGCTCCAAAAACGAAATAATCGACCTCAGAGTGCAAGTAAATGGGCATTATCTTCGATAAATGAAAAAAAAACAGTAATTTTGTACCCGATTTTCAGGCGCCCTTGTAGTTCAATGGATAGAACGCGCCCCTCCTAAGGGTGAGATATGAGTTCGATTCTCATCGGGGGTACTTGAAATGTAGATTTGGAAACCAAACACACTTTTTATAATTTAATAACATGTTTCTAAATTTTACAGGTTCCCATTTAGTGGAAGAGTACCACAAATGGAAGAAGGCAAAGAAGGAGGCAGGGGTCAACAATCCCTTGGCCAAGACCTTCAAGTTACTGTTCGTCATTGCGGTGACCATGACAATATGGTTGCTCCCCACCACCGCGTTCGGTATCGAGGGGCTTACCGTGGTGGAGCAGCGAGTTATCGGCGTGTTCGTATTCGCTACCTTGATGTGGGTGCTCGAAGCCATCCCCGCATGGAGTACCTCGCTCATCGTAGTGGTGCTGTTGCTGTTCATGACGTCGGATAGTGCGTTCAAGTTTCTCAACACGGGATACACCCCCGAGCAGCTGGGCACCATCCTCAAGTATCAGGACATCCTGCACTGCTTTGCCGACCCCATCATCATGCTCTTCATTGGCGGTTTCATGCTCGCCATTGCCGCCACCAAGTATGGCCTCGATGCCAAGATTGCCAAGGTGCTGCTCAAGCCCTTCGGCACTCAGTCACGTTTCGTGATGCTCGGCTTCATCACTGTTACCGGTCTCTTCTCGGCCTTCATCAGCAACACCGCTACTGCAGCCATGATGCTCGCCTTCCTGGCTCCCGTGCTCAAGGCACTCCCTGCTGACGGCAAGGGAAAGATAGGCCTCGCGCTCTCTATCCCCGTAGCGGCCAACATCGGTGGCATGGCCACTCCTATCGGTACGCCTCCCAACGGTATCGTACTCAAGTACCTCGAGCCTATGGGTCTTGGTATGGGCTTCGGTGAGTGGATTGCTTTCATGGGACCCATCACCATCGCATTGCTGCTCATCTCATGGGTGATTCTGCTCAAGCTGTTCCCCTTCAAGCAGAAGACCATCGTGCTCGATATCCCCGACAACTCTCAGAAGGGCTGGCGCACTACGTTGGTATACATTACCTTCTTCGCTACCATCCTCATGTGGCTGTTCGACAAGAACCTCGGTCTCAAGACCAATGCCGTGGCCATGTTCCCCGTGGCCGTATTCTGTGCTACAGGCATCATCACCAAGCGCGACCTCGAGCAGATCAGCTGGTCGGTGCTCTGGATGGTAGCCGGCGGTTTTGCCCTCGGTGTGGCGCTCAACAAGTCGGGTCTTGCCCAGCACATGATTGATGCCATCCCCTTCTCTTCATGGTCACCGCTGCTCGTCATCATCGGCTCAGGTCTCCTTTGCTACGCCATGGCCAACTTCATCTCCCACACCGCTACCGCGGCACTCCTCGTGCCCATCCTTGCTGTAGTGGGTCAGAGTATGGCGGCCGAATTGAGTCCTGTGGGTGGTGTAGTAACTTTGCTTGTCGGTGTGGCTATTGCTTCGTCGGTAGGTATGGTATTGCCCATCAGTACTCCTCCCAATGCCTTGGCATACGCTACGGGTCTCATCGAGCAGAAGAATATGGTCAAGGTGGGTCTTATTGTTGGTGCCGTAAGTTTGCTGCTCGGTTATGTAGTGCTTATTGTGCTGGGGACAAACGGACTCCTCTGATAGCTTTGTACTATAAAAATAATAAAGGTAGAGACGCCGCGCAAGTGGCGTCTCTTTTTCTTTGATAATAATCGGTGAATAATTTGCCCATGTGAAAAGATTGTAGTAACTTTGCACACGATTAGATGATATGTGAGGGGCTCCTTCGGGGGTCTTTTTTATTTATAGGAGTTAAACTGATAGGCTCAAAACATATAAACTCAAAATACGCGCATGATTGCAAAGCAAAAAGTTACTGAGATCGTAAACGAGTGGTTGGCCGGTAAGGAGTATTTCCTGGTCGACGTGAGTGTGAGTGCCGATAACTGCATTTCGGTGGAGATTGACCATGCCGAAGGGGTATGGATTGAAGATTGTGTGCAACTGAGCAGGCATATCGAGGCTAATCTCAATCGTGATGAGGAGGACTACGAGCTTGAGGTGGGCTCGGCAGGCATAGGGCAGCCCTTCAAGGTGCTGCAGCAGTATGTCAACCACATTGGCAAGGAGGTCGAGGTGCTCGCCAAGGACGGCAAGAAGTACCGTGGCGTGCTCATTGCGGCTAATGAGGCAGGATTTACTGTCACCATGCAGGTGAAGGAGAAGCCCGAAGGGGCCAAGCGACCCGTGCTCGTCGACAAGGAGTATACCTGGGGGTACGAGGACGTGAAGTATGCGAAGTATCTGATAAAGTTCTGATAAGCTTATAAACTGAAAAAACTGATAAACTTAAAACGATATGGCAAAGAAAAACGAAAATGTAATCAGCTTGGTCGATACGTTCCAGGAATTCAAGGAACTGAAGAACATCGACCGCACCACGATGATCAACGTGCTCGAAGAGAGCTTCCGTAGTGTGATTGCCAAGACCTTCGGCTCGGACAAGAACTACGACGTTATCGTAAACCCCGACAAGGGTGACTTTGAGATTCGCCGCAACCGCGTGGTGGTGGCCGACGAGGACTTCGAGGACGAGAACTCGGAGATTAAGCTGAGCGAGGCGCTCAAGATTGACGAGGACTATGAGGTTGGCGAAGAGGTTACCGAGGAGGTGTCGTTCGTCTCGTTTGGCCGTCGTGCTATTCTTACTCTGCGTCAGACACTGGCTTCTAAGATTCTCGAGCTCGAGAAGGACAGCCTCTACCACAAGTACAAAGACATGGAGGGCACCATCATTGCTGCCGAGGTTTATCAGATATGGAAGAAGGAAATCCTGCTTCTCGATGACGAAGGCAACGAGCTGCTCCTCCCCAAGAGCGAGCAGATACCCAGCGACTTCTACCGCAAGGGTGAAACCGTGCGTGCCGTAGTGCTCCGTGTGGACAACTTCAACAACAATCCCAAAATCATCCTCAGCCGCACCTCACCCCTCTTCCTCCAACGCCTGTTCGAGCAGGAGGTGCCCGAGATCAACGACGGCCTCATCACCCTCAAGCGCATCGCCCGCATCCCCGGTGAGCGTGCCAAGATTGCCGTAGAGTCATACGACGACCGTATCGACCCCGTAGGCGCTTGTGTAGGTGTCAAGGGCTCGCGTATTCACGGTATCGTGCGTGAGTTGCGCAACGAGAACATCGACGTCATCAACTACACCGCCAACATTGAACTCTTTATCAAGCGTGCGCTCAGCCCCGCTACCGTATCATCGCTCATCCTCAACGAAGAGGAACGTAAGGTGGAGGTTTACCTGCAGCCCGACCAAGTGTCATTGGCCATCGGTAAGGGCGGTATGAATATCAAGCTCGCCTCTATGCTCACCGAGTACACCATCGACGTATTCCGCGAACTCGACAACGAAGAGGAGGAGGAGGACATCTACCTCGAGGAGTTCAAGGACGAGATCGACGAGTGGGTTATCGACGCCATCCGTGCGCTCGGTATCGACACCGCCAAGGGTGTGCTCAATGCTCCCCGTGAGATGCTCATCAACAAGGCCGACCTCGAAGAGGACACCGTAGATGAGGTACTCGCTATCCTGCGTGCCGAGTTTGAGAACGAAGATTAATTTTTAGGAGTTCAGAAGACAGGAGTTCAGGGGTTCAGACAATACAATTGATATTCTCATAAGAAGAATGCCGATATGAAAGTATTGTCTGCACTCCTAAGCGAAGCGAAAACTCCTGAATTCCAGAACTCCCCAAAAGAATATTACGAATGCCAAGATTAAGTAAAGTAACGAAAGAACTGAATGTGGGATTGCAGACGTGCGTCGATTTCCTGCAGAAGAAAGGACATACGGTCGAGAACTCGCTGAACGCCAAGATTGACGACGAGCAGTACGAACTGCTTGTGATGCAGTTCAGCAAGGATAAGGACCTGCTCCAGAAGGCCCAGCAGGCACAACGCGAACGCCTCAACAGCAAGATGGAGGCCAAGGCTGCCGCTGAAGAGGCCAAGAAGGAGGAACCCAAGAAAGTCGCTTCCAAAAAGGAAGAGGAGAAACCCGCAGTAGCCTTCAAGGTAGTGGGCAAGATTGACCTCGACGGCCCCAAGAAGTCCGAGCCCAAGCCCGAACCCAAGGTAGAGCCCCAACCCGTAGTGGAGGAGAAGGCTCCTGTAGTGGAGGAGCCCGTTGCTCCCGCAGTCGTGGAAGAGGCTCCCGTGGTGGAGACTCCTGCGGAGGCCGAGCCCGAAGTGGTCGTGGTGGAAGAGGAAGCTTCCGTTGAGGTTGCTCCCGCCGAGAAAGCCGAACCTGAGGTGTTTGCCGTGAAGCGTCCCGAGCTTGCTACAAAACTCACAGTAGTAGGTAAAGTCGATCTCTCGGCCATCAACCAGTCTACCCGCCCCAAGAAGAAGTCCAAGGAGGAAAAGAAGAAGGAGCGCGAGGAGCAGGCTGCCCAGCGCAGACAACAGGCCGCGGCAGGCAAGCCCGCAGGACAGGGCGACGGACAGAAGAAGAAGCGCGCACGCATACAGAACGAGCGTGTCGACATCAACAAGGCCGGGCAGCAGGCTGCCAACGAGAGTCGTGGTGACAATCGCAACAACAACCAAGGCGGCAAGAACAACGGCAAGGGCAACGACCCCCATCGCGCCAAGTTCGACCGCGACAAGGAACGCGCCAAGCGCATCCTCGAAAAGAGCGAGATGAGCGAGGAGGAGATCCAGAAGCAAGTGAAGGACACACTGGCCCGCCTCACCAACAAGCCCAAGTCTACCGGTGCCAAGCACCGTAAGGAGAAGCGCAACCTGGCGGCCGACCGCTTGCAGCAGCAGATGGCGCAGGAGAGTGCCGAGAGCAAGGTGCTCAAGCTCACCGAGTTCGTTACCGCCAACGAGTTGGCCAGCATGATGAACGTGGGCGTGACTCAGGTTATCGGTACCTGCATGAGCATCGGCATGATGGTGTCTATCAACCAGCGCCTCGATGCCGAGACTATCAATATCGTAGCCGAGGAGTTCGGCTTCACCACCGAGTTTGTCAGCGCTGAGGTGGCTCAGGCCATCTCTGAGGAGGAAGACCGCGAGGAGGATCTCCAGCCCCGTGCACCTATCGTAACGGTGATGGGTCACGTTGACCATGGTAAGACCTCGTTGCTCGACCATATCCGTAAGTCCAATGTCATTGCCGGTGAGGCCGGTGGTATCACCCAGCACATCGGTGCCTACAACGTGAAGCTCGAGGATGGCCGTCGCATCACCTTCCTTGATACTCCCGGTCACGAGGCCTTTACCGCCATGCGTGCCCGTGGTGCTCAGGTGACCGACATCGCCATCATCATCGTGGCTGCCGACGACGACGTGATGCCCCAGACCAAGGAGGCTATCCACCAC
>JAFWXS010000016.1 GCA_017517925.1 Bacteroidaceae bacterium
GCCCAACAGAAGAACTGTACGAGACCCACTGTCCAAAAGGTGCTCGGAGCCTTTCTGAGTAGGGTAAGCATACCGGGTGACTTTTCCTTTTGTGTCTGTGGGTCGATACCGTGGAACTCGGCATACTCTTTCGGGGGCATCTCCTTCACCTTGATGCTGGTGAACAATACGCAGAGGATGAGGATGGCTGCGCCCACGTAGAAGGCCCACTTCACCGTGTCGGGTATCTCGCCTTCAGGAGCCGTGTTTGACAATCCTATCCATGCGAACAGGAAGGGGAAGATATATCCCACCAGACTACCGGCGTTGCACAGGAAACTCTGTATCGAGTAAGCCTTGCTCTTCTGTTCCTCGTTCACCATATCGCCCACCAGCATTTTGAAGGGCTGCATGGCCATATTGATAGAGGTGTCGAGCAGCATTAAGGCAATGAGTCCGAATACCATGGCTCCTCCCACGGCAAACCCGAAGCTACCGGCATTGGGAAGCATGCACATGACGAGTATGGCCACCAACGAGCCTACGAAAAGATAAGGGATGCGGCGTCCGAAGCGACACCACGTACGGTCACTATACTTGCCTACAAGGGGCTGCACAATCATACCCATCAGGGGAGGAAGTATCCAAAAGTAGCTTAGGTTGTGAGGATCTGCACCAAGAGTGGCAAAGATGCGGCTAATGTTGGCACTCTGAAGAGAATAAGCTATCTGAACCCCGAAGAACCCGAGGCTGATGTTCCATAGTTGCCAAAAGGATAGACGGTTATTGGTCATGGTATAGGCGTTTTAGTGTTTTCTCTTGTGTGTCGGTGTGCTCTGCTACTTTGAACAAGCCATTAACGGTGCAAAAATAGTAAACTTTCTCATACGCGCATATACTTATTGGTTATGTTTTCGACGAATGGTGGGTTTATTACGATGAATGGACGCTTAAGCGTGATGAATGGTCATGTAAATTGCATGGAAAAGTTGAGGGTATATCGGAAATAATCACTAACTTTACAGCCATAAAGATTAGTGAAGCTGATATGCTACGAACAACAAGCCCCTCGGGAGTAATACATCTGTTTGCCTTACTGCATGCTTTGGTTGTACTCGTATGCCAATGCTATGGAGTCAACGATGCACTCACACTCACCATCCTTACCATGACGATGACGGTGATGCTATGTCTAAAGAAAGGAATGCCTATCGACATCATAGCAGCGATGGTGATTGTAGTCAATGTTGCCGGATTCGTTGTCGGCACCATCGGAGCCAAGATTATCTGTCACTTTGTCGATATAGAGGTGGCAGCAAGGCTTCTCTCCACCATTCTCACCACCGAATTGTTAGGGTGGACACTCATCCTGCTGGCCAAGCTTACCCATAAAATTAATGGTATGGAGGCCGACCTCTCGCGTTTTGACTCGAAGCAACGTTGGACCCTTGTTATCGTAGGGGTCATCTTGGCACTGCGTGTAGGGGCAGCCATGCTCTTTGCCTCTCCACTATATGCGGGTGCCAGTGTTATGACCTACGTCTGGGCAATCCTTTCCAGTACCCCCGCTCTCATCACCTATGTATGCCTTGCCATTATTTGCGTCAGGCGACTGCGTTCATTAAGTATGAAGGGGCGCAAGCTACTTACTTGGACATGCTATGCCCTGTTCGTAATCGTGGTGTCGGCGTTGGGTGCATGGGGCCTCAGCACTTCCCCGGAGGAGGCATCATCCTTGGCTATAGACCCGCGTACTTATATGCGCTATTTCGTAGCTTCTGTACTTGTGGAGACGACCATCTGCTGCATCACGATATTGGTCGACAGCATCTTTTCAATCCGTACAGCTATGCAACTTGAGCAAATGAAGGCAGCCCAGGCCCAGTATCGATACGTGACACTGAAGCAACTGATCAATCCCCACTTTTTCTTCAATTCGCTCAACACACTTGACGGGCTTGTATGCGAGCATCGCACGGCCCAAGCCAGTGAATACATACACAGGCTGGCCCTCATGTACCGCTATATGCTGCGTTGCGAGGATGAGATGCTGGTACCCCTGCGCGAAGAGATAGACTTCATACAAGAGTATGTGACCCTGCAGAAGGTGAGATTTTCCAACGGCTTTGAGGTGCAATATAATATCCCCGAAGAGGCCATGAGGCGCATGGTCGTACCCTGTACCGTACAATTGCTTGTCGAGAATGCCTTCAAGCACAATGCCGTGAACGCGGACAATCCACTTCGCATCACCATCTCGGCAAACGATGAACTCCTGACCATAGAGAACAACATATTGCCTAAGTATACGCGTGTAGCATCAACAGGGCTTGGACAGAAGTATATACGCGAACACTACCATACGCTATCTGCACAAGATATGGTCATTGAGAAAACTGAGGGACACTATCGTGTAGTGATACCGTTGCTTTGACAATTGACAATTAAGAATTGGAACTTAATTTTTGGTTATATGAACGTACTGATTATAGAAGATGAGATAATGGCACAAAATAACCTGGCGAGGATGCTTGGGCAGTACTGTACTGACCTTACCGTGGTGGGTACAGCAGCTTCGGTTGCCAGTGCCGTGGCATGGTTGCAAGACCCTTCAAACAAAGCTGACATCCTGTTTATGGATGTAGAGTTGGCCGATGGGGTTTGTTTTGAGATATTCCGTAAGGTCAAGATTGAGGCACAGGTCATCATGACTACGGCATATGACACCTATGCCATCAAGGCTTTCGAAGCAGGCAGTGTGGATTATCTGCTCAAACCTATTGCGCCCGAAGCACTGCAACGTGCCGTATCGCGCTGTCGCACCCGAAGCGAGGTACCCGATATGGATGCCGTAATGAAACAATTGACTGACCCCAAGCACTATAGGGAACGGTTGGTGGTGAAGTTCAATGACCGTATTGTTCCCGTGCCCACAGCCGACATCGCTTATATCTGTTCCGAGGAGAAGTGCAACTATGTGGTCACCTCCGCAGCTTGCCGCTACATTTTGGATGCTTCGCTCGACATGGTAGCCGAGGTACTTGATCCTGAGAAATTTTTCAAAATCTCACGTTGCTGCATCATCGCCTCTACGGGTATCAAAAGTATCGTGAAGCAGGGCGGCCGTCTCAAGATAATTCCCTTTGTTGAGTCACCTGTAGAGCTTACCGTAAGCCGTTCGCGAGTGGACGACTTCATGTCATGGCTTGAGCGTTAAGTTTCTTTCCTTTCTTAAAATTCATAAATGAATGTTTTATGTCTATCATCAACTCATAGACTACACTACAAATTACAGCCTCTCTCCATCCCCAAAAAAGAATCCCACACTTCAGTGTATGGGATTCTTTTTTCTCAATCAATTATCTTCCAGCCTGTTTCACGAGACGAGTTACCTGACGATTGAAATCGTCGGCTTCGAGCAGTTCCTCGAGCGTAAGGTGCATACGGTAACGCCAATAGTTAAAGGGGTTGGCAGGTACGTTGATGCGCTCAGCACTGAAGTCGGGATAGCGCAGATGCTCGTCGATGGCCATCCAGTCCTGCAAAGGAAGAATCGTAAGCATGGCAGGTGAATCGAGATGTTGACGTACAATGCTCTCGCATATCCATGCCTCGCAATCGTGAGGAGCCTTGCCACGTTGGTTAAGCATTTCACTCCAGTAGCGCTGAATGAGCGAAGGTTCCTCAATCCACCAACCACGTATACCACTCATATCGTGGGTAGAAGTTGTACATACAGAATAATAAGGATAATTGGCAGGATTGTCGAAACTACATCCATAACCTTTTGGCATACGCTGTATTTCAAGAGAGAGGATGCGAAGGTCTTTCATTACGGAAGGCACACAAGCTGGTATCATGCCGAGGTCTTCGCCACAAACGAGCATATCGGTGCTATCAACAAGGGCCGGTAATTTTTTCATAGCCTCAGTCTGCCAGAAATCGTTGTGACGATGATAGTAGAAATTATCGTGCAGAGCATAATACGCCTTACGTTCTTGCTCAGGCAATGCCTTGAACGACTCGGTATCGAAACCATTGATGCGCGGATGATAACAGCCCGATTGGTAAGGATCTTCTACAAAGAGCACATCGGTCTCGTCACCGGAAGTGAACGGTGTAGCATGACGTTCCTTATAGAAGGCGATTCCACTGGCTACAATCTCCTCGGGAGTGAGAGGCATGGCAGGGTTAAAGTGCCCCAACAATCCACTCTTGGTATAGCCGGGTATCTCCCAAATGCGGAAGAAGCCAAGCAGGTGATCGATACGGTAGGCATCGAAGTAGTCGGCCATCTTAGTAAAGCGCTGAGCAAACCATTTGTAACGTTCTGCTGCCATGGCACGCCAATTATAGGTAGGAAATCCCCAATTCTGACCATCGCGTGCGAAGGCATCGGGTGGAGCACCAGCTTGGCTTTCGAGACAGAAGAGACCCGGATGACACCATGCCTCAACGCTTGTTCGGCTGATGCCGATAGGAATGTCGCCCTTAAGCACTACGCCATGACGATGAGCATAATCAGCAGCATGCTTGAGTTGCTGATGTAAGTGATACTGAATATATAGATAGATGGGGCCTACAGCTTCATCATGATCGGCATTGTATACACTATCGTCGCCCCATTGGGTATAGTCGGGCGTGCCGTACTTATCACGCAGGTAGCAAAAGGCTGCATAGGGGCGCAGCCACGACTCATTGTCCTCGTAGAAACGCTTGAAAGAAGCAGAAGCCAAAGTGCGCTCGCCCTCCTGAGCAAAGATACGGTGCAGATACTCCCACTTAGCGGTGATTACGGTATCATAATCTACTTGTGGCAGTTTGTTGAGTTCACGTTGCTGCTTGCGGAACTGTTTCATGGCCTCCTTGTCGTTGAGAACGCCCACCTCTTCGAGTCGGATATAAGCCGGATTGAGTGCAAAACATGATATGGCGTTATAGGGGTACGACTCATGCCAATTGCGATTCATGGTGGTATCGTTCACGGGAAGAAGTTGCAAGAAGCATTGACCAGTCTTCGCAGCCCAATCGACCATAAGAGGTATATCAGAAAACTCACCGATACCGAAGCTCTTCTTCGAGCGCAATGAAAATACGGGAATAGCCACACCGGCACCACGCCAATGCTCCTGCGGGTCGCGCAAAGTATAGGTACGCAGTACACGTAACGTCACATCACTATAAGGGTCAATGTGTAGGGTACGGTTCTCACCGGGCTCCCAGGAGACGAGTTGGAAGTTGAAAGATGAAAGTGCAAAATTGCCATCCGGACTATTGACCTTTGTCTGTTGTCCATCGTCCGTTGTCCTCTCAAGGATGATGAACTTGAACTCGGCTTGCTCGCCTATCTCTTCCTTGCTGAGCCACAGTTGCCACTCAGTACCGTGAGGCTCCATGATGCGAGCATTCTCAGTATTCCATAATCCCAACGATTCCTTATCGCCACACACAGCCAATACTTGGTTCTTACGCAGTGTAGGGGCCTCACAGCAGATACAGATATTGGCATCACCCTTGGGAGCATAGCTGTATGTCTCGTGGGCAAAGATAGCCTTGGTAAAGGCCGAAGAATAGAAAGGAGCCAGCACAGAGCGGTCAACCCAACGGTCACTGATATGCACATGGCCGTACAAGGTATCGGGAAGCAGATGGTGCCGCCACTCGGTGCGCTTGATAGCATTGTTCTCTATCACCACAAACGTGTAGGATGCCAAAGGCTTGAAATCGTCCTCCACGGTAACAAACCAATGCCCCTTGCCATCCGTCTGCATCGGGTGAATATGTGCGCTGTATACATCGCTCACTGTACTGAACGCAAGCCCAATCTCTTCACCCCAATGGGTATTATAATGTAGGGTTATCGTGAGTTTTATCATAAAAGTTCTATTAGATTTTTATCACTAATCCTGTAAACAAAAAAGTCCGTCACACAATCCCGCAGAATTGCAGTTACGGACCTTCAAAACAAATGAAAAATGAAAACAAAAAAAGTGCTTATTCTACAGCAGGTGCCTCTTCGGCGGAAGCCTCAGCAGCCTTTACCTCTTCGAGGATAGCAAGTGCCTTGTCAAGCACTGTAGTGTCGTCGATACGTACGAGACCACCGTCAGGCCCCGGCTCGAGGTGGATACCTACGCTCTGGCCCAACTGGAAGTTCTGGCCACCGAAAAAGTTTCTTACGGTCTCTACACTTACACCGAGTTCGTCAGCGATACGGTGCATGCTACCATCAGGCAAAGAGTCCTTGAGACTGCGCAATTCATTGAATGTCATTAACTTGCTCATAATCGTAAATTTTTATTATTACTAATAAGTTTGTTTGTTTAAAGTATATTGTTGTTAATATATACCAATGCGTATATGCTAACGAAAGCAAAGGTCGCATATATGGCTGCGGTCACCATCTGCACATCATTGACCAAGTAGCCCGAACGTGTATAGTTGGCCGTGATACGCACCGAAGAGTGCTCTATCTTATTGCGTACAGAACGATAGATAAAATACATCACCAATCCTATGGCACTGCCGACAAGCGCACCGCAGAGGATGTCACCTGGGTAATGTACGCCAAGGTATATGCGCGAGTAGCTGTTGATAGTTGCCCATAGGAGGAGTGACAGGCTGAGCGCACGGTTGCGGATAATCAGCGAAACGATGGTAAAGACTCCGAACGAATTGCACGCATGGCTTGATGTGAAACTATAGCCTCCGCTACGATAACCATTAAATGTATCGATAAGGTGCATCATCGAGGGGTCGTTACAAGGACGTAAACGACCTACGAAAGGCTTGATGAGATTTGAAGAAACCTGATCGGTTGCCACGATAGTGAGCGCCACAGCAAGCACTGTAAGAAGGATACCACGCGGTGAATTGTTCTTCAGCACAATGAAAAGTAGAACTACAGCTACGGGAATCCAAACGGAAGTACTGGTGTAGATTTTCATCACACCATCCATATACAGCGAGTCGCTGCCGTTCAAGGCGAGCATCACTTGCTTGTCTATGTCAACTAACCGCTGTAGGTTCATATTCATTATTGGGGAGTTCAGGAGTCTGGAGTTCAGAAGTTCAAACGATAGTCTGTTCGCTGCGGCTCGGGGCTCGTGGGCTCGGTTTTATTTTCGTTTTCCGGTTTTATTTTTAGGACTTCGGTTTCAGCATTTCGGCGTACTTACATTTGTATGCACTCCTGAACTTCTGACTCCTGAACTCCCTATAACTATATTCTCTCGATAGACTCAGCGGGAAGCCAGCCGATGTTACCATCTTCGATTTCTATTTCCTTCCACGCTTTCATACTATCGTCCTTAATCTTCACTTTCTTGCCCTCATGCAGGATGAAAAGCTCTGTACCATTAGCACTGGGGGTGCTACGCACGGTAACGCTCGGTTCCATGATGATGGCACTCTCACGGTGCACGAGCTTGTCAGTTTGCCCTGAAGCAATCACATTGGCTAATATGGTGCACAGCAAAGAGAGTAATGCAAATATAAAGATTATTTTTTTAGTTTTACTCTTTTTGCTAAAAATAAATAATGTCAAACACGAAATTAGTATTATAAAGCATAAAATTGCCACCTTAGACCAACTTTCGGCACTCATTATGGCAGCAAAATCGCGGAACCAGCGTACAAAGAAGAACTCCGTGACCAGGGCGTTCTTGTCTACCGCTTTGGCGCGCGCCAACTCGAGGTTAAACCTGATGTCGGCATTCGAAGGGTCCATCAGCAGAGCACGTTCGTAGTTGAGGATGGAGCGGGCAATCTCATCCATCTTGTAGTAGGCACCGCCAAGATTGTAGTAGATGGTTGCCGACTCGCCATTCGCAGCAAGCAGCTGTTCATAAATGTGGATAGCAGTAGCATAGTCGGCCTCGGCGTACGCGCTGTCGGCCATAGCCTTGGTATATACTACAGTGCTGTCGGCAAAGGTCGCGGCCTGTACGCTCTGCGCTGTGAGGCTGTACAGCACTATACCTATTATATATATAAGATGTCGTTTCATATTCTATTTAGGAATTCAGGAGTCAGGAGTTCAGACGATAGTCTGTTCGCTGCAGCTCGGTTTTATTTTCGTTTCTCGTTTTTATTATTAGGACTTCGGTTTCAGTATTTCAGCGTACTTACATTTGTCTGTACTCCTGAACTCCTGACTCCTGAACTCCCAAAATCAGTTATCGTTTAATAGCATTCTCCAATCGGTTCATCAATGTAGCCACCTTGTCATAAACCGTCTCATCGGCATAGCCCGAGAGTGTAGGAGCATAGCGAGCAAACTCGCAGTCACCAATGAGCGAGGCACACTCCCTTATCAGTTCATCGGGTACCTGACATTCGGCAAGCTTGGCGGCAATGTTCTCTTTCGACAGTTCCGACACAGGCATGCTGAGTTTGTCGCTGAGGTATCCCCAGAGGGCTTTCAGCACCTCATCGTAGAATCCTGCCTTGTCCTTCTGCTGCATCTTCTGCTTGGCCACCTTGAGACGGCGTGTAGCCACCTTGCCGGCCTTCTTCGTTTTTTGCTTGGCAATATTGGCATTCTCTACAGCCTGCTTGCGATATACAATGATGACAAGGACAAAGGCTGCAAAGGGGATAATGTACCAAAGCCAATAGCCCGTAGTACCATAGAGATACTGCCCTTTCTCATAGAACTTGGCATCACCCAAATGAATGTAGCGGATATCCTGTCCCAAAAGACGCAACTCCTCCTTGCTCACATAGCCCACAGGAGCCGAACTCGAAGAACCGCTTCCCTTGGCCACGTTGAGTGTATATTCAGGCGTGGCGAGTGTCTTATAGGTACCACTCTTGACATCAAAGTAAGAGAACTCTACGGGAGGTATCGTGTAGGTGCCCCCATGACGCGGTATGGCAAGGTATTCGATGACCTTGTTTCCCGAGAGACCGCTCGTCTTGAGAGTAAACTTGTTGTCCACCTTAGGATCATACACCTCAAAGTCGGCGGGGAACTTCACCTCGGGGGTCTTGATAAGTTTCATATTACCCGTACCAGAGATGACGAGTTTGAGTGTCACCGCCTCGTTCTCCTTCAGCTCGGTAGTACTGATGCTGGACGAGATATTGAAACTGCCCACACCACCATAATACGAAGCAGGCTTTCCCGAGGGGAGCGGACTGACATCAATAGTGAGCTTGGGCGTACGGATTTCTTTCTGTACATTAACATAGCTGCTGCCTCCATTGAAGAATGCCTCGAAGGGATCGTAATTCTGCACACGTTGCGCCACAGTGCCCTCGAAAGTAATTGAAGGTATCTCCAATTGTCCACTCTGCTGGGGGAACAGCACATACTGGCTCCACACAATGGTGCGATAGTTGCGTCCTTTGTAATGTTCAAGTTCAAATTCACGGTTTCCCTTGGGCATCTCCACCTCTTGGGTATGGAATCCCTTGAGGTCGGGCACCTTACCACTCACATTGGTAAGGTTTACCGTGGTATATATCTTATAGGTAAGCAGTATAGCCTCTTGTTCATACACCTTCTTCTTGTTCACCGTAGCCACAATGAAGAGGTCATCATTACTGATCTTCCCCGACTGCGAGGTAACAGCCCCCCTACTCTGCTGCGAAGCCGACTGCTGCGACTGCGAGCCACGTTGGTCGGGCGGAAGCACCTTTACGGTGAGCTCTTTGGAAGTCATCTGCTCGCCCTCGGCCGTAATCGTAGCGGCCGGAATAGTGAATGTACCCTCCCGCTTAGGACGAAGGATGCAGGTAAAGGTAAGGGTCTTTACCGTAGAACGCACCCCATTGATATTGGAACTACGCATCGAACTCGACTGGTTGGGTCCTGATAGAATATCAAAGTCCGCGATGTTGCCAACACGGAAATTCTTGGCATTGTGTGTATTGACCGTATACGACAGTCTGAAGGTCTCTCCCATAACCACAGCACTTGGAGCATCGACCGTAAAGGTCACCTCCTCTGCATGTACCGATGTTAGAGTAGCAATGAGAAAAGTTATTATAACAAGTAGTTTTTTCATTATTACTTTGTACTTTCAGTTTTCAATTCTCAATTTTCAAATCAGAGATTACCAATCCTTATCCAGCGTCTTCCCGCGCTGATTCTGCATCATTTTTTTCTGCTTCTCCTGTATCTCTTTCTCGTCTTGCATCAGCGCTTCGAGTATCTGCTCAGCATTTTCCTTTGAAATTTGTTTTTCAGATTGTTGAGTCTGCTGTTGCTGTAAGTGTTCCGTTGCCATTATCGACTACGGTTACTGTTACAGTCTTACCGGTTGTTGCGGCTGCATCGTTGGTTACACCTGCGATGGTTCC
>JAFWXS010000017.1 GCA_017517925.1 Bacteroidaceae bacterium
GGACCCTCATAGAACACAAACGAGGGGCATCCCTCACGTTCGGTCATACTCTTGGTAAACACATCCTTCTCATCCCAGGCCTTCAGCACCTCTTTGTTCACATCCGAGAGGTTCAGCTGGCCATATTCGGTAAATTTCTTGCTCATATATCGTACGTATATTATATACCTATTTTATAATAAAGCGCAAAATTAGTGCAAATTTTCGATTAAGCGAAGACAAAGTCTATTTATTTATACCTTTAAGTGCAATAATTCACAACGAAATGATCGAATGGAGATAATCTCACACAAAAAGGGATAAAGCCTTTGTTTTTGTTAAAAAGAATCTTTAACTTTGCGTGCTAGATACCAATTCACCAACATAATATCTAAAACAAAATGAAAATCTTATTGACAGGTGGTGCTGGTTTCATCGGAAGCCACACCTTGATTGAGCTTACCGAAGCTGGTCATGAGGCAGTAGTAGTTGACAACTTGGACAACTCGTCTCCTATCTCGCTGAAACGCGTAGCCAAGATTATCGGCAAGGACGTACCTTTCTACAAAGTAGACATTCGCGACCGCGAAGGTTTGCAGAAAGTGTTCGATGAGCACAAGTTCGATGCATGTATCCACTTCGCAGGCCTCAAGGCTGTAGGCGAAAGCTGTGCAAAGCCCCTCGAGTACTATGAAAACAATATGAACGGTACATTCGTGCTCTGCGACGTAATGCGTAAGAACGGCTGCAAGAACATGATCTTCTCATCAAGCGCTACCGTATATGGCGACCCCGCCATCATTCCCATCACTGAGGAGTGTCCCAAAGGCCACTGCACCAACCCCTACGGACAGACCAAGTCGATGCTCGAAGAGGTATTGATGGACATACAGAAGGCCGACAACGAGTGGAATATCGTACTGCTCCGCTACTTCAACCCCATCGGTGCTCATAAGAGCGGTACTATCGGTGAGAACCCTAACGGTATCCCCAATAACCTGATGCCCTACATCACCCAGACCGCAGTAGGCAAGCGTGCCGAGCTCGGTGTATTCGGTGACGACTACGACACACACGATGGCACTGGAGTACGCGACTACATCCACGTAGTAGACCTCGCCCGTGCTCACGTAGCAGCCCTCAAGGCTATCGTTGAGAAGAAGGGTATCGCCATCTACAACATCGGTACCGGCCACGGCTACTCAGTGCTCGACGTAGTGAAGGCATTCGAGAAGGCAAACGGCGTTCCCGTGCCCTACTCTATCAAGCCCCGTCGTCCGGGCGACATCGCCACTTGCTACTGTAACCCCGCCAAAGCTGAGGCAGAGCTCGGCTGGAAGGCTCAGTTCGGCATCGAGGAGATGTGCCGTGACAGCTGGAACTGGCAGAAGAACAATCCTAACGGATTCGAGGAGTAATACTCCACAAAAAGAATATACAATCAAAGAAAGTAGGAGGACATGCGCCCCCTACTTTTTTAGTATTCATCAAAAATCAACCAAGCAACAGCCCCAAGACTGTAATACATTGTTCATTCGCCTTACCAAGACCTGTTTCGCTACAGATACACCCAATTTCAAACAAGACGACTTTTGCCAATGCGTATCAGGAGCAATAATTATGCCTTGCAAGATAATCGCAGACAAAATCATGCCAATGGACAAAAAAAGATTAAAATTTATTAGCACTTACGGGATTTTATATATACATTTGCAGCCCGATAGTGAGATATGAAAGAATATATGATTTTTCACGTGACTATCATCGCTGATGCTCTATTTTTGTAAAAGAGAGTGACGTGAGAATCATTGGTATTAGTTTGTAACATTGAAAAACGCCTTTCTCACCCCGTGGAGGAAGGTTTTTAATTTAAGGTATGGAGAAGAAGCTATATACGCTAATCGTACACTCGGAAAACATCGCAGGTCTGCTCAACCAGATTACTGCCGTGTTTACCCGTCGACAGCTCAACATCGAGAGCCTCAACGCCTCGGCATCGTCCATCAAAGGCATACACCGCTATACCATCACCACATGGAGCGATGAGGACACGATGATCAAGGTGACCAAGCAGATAGAGAAGAAGGTGGACGTATTGCAGGCGCACTACTACCTCGATCACGAGATATTCATGCAGGAGGTGGCACTATTCAAGGTGTCGACTCCCAAGTTGCTCGACAACCCACTCATATCGAAGACCATACGCCGCTACGGCGCACGTATCATGGAGGCCAATGCGGTATATGCCGTGGTGGAGAAGTCGGGCGTGACGGACGAAATCATCGCCCTGCGCACCGAGCTCGACGCCTTCGACTGCATGCTACAATACGTGAGTTCGGGCCGTATCGCTGTGACACGCGACACAGCTGAGCATGTAAATGAATATTTAGAGAAGATAAACAGGAGTTGAATTCTGAATTATGAGTTGCCATTCGGATGGTACTCTAAACTCTAAAAAAAACTCAATAAATCATAAACTTAAAAACTATAGTATTATGGCAAAAATGAATTTTGGCGGTGTAGAAGAAACCGTCGTTACCAGAGATGAATTCCCCTTGGAGAAAGCTCGCGAGGTATTGAAGAACGAGACTATCGCCGTTATCGGTTATGGTGTACAGGGCCCCGGCCAGTCGCTCAACCTCCGCGACAATGGCTTCAACGTTATCGTAGGTCAGCGCGAAGGTAAGACATATGACAAGGCAGTAGCCGACGGATGGGTTCCCGGTGAGACTCTCTTCAGCATCGAGGAGGCTTGCGAGCGTGCTACCATCATTCAGGTATTGCTCTCTGACGCTGCGCAGATTGCCTGCTGGCCCACCATCAAGAAGCACCTCACACCCGGCAAGGCACTCTACTTCTCACACGGCTTCGCCGTTACTTATAAGGAGCGCACCGGTATCATTCCTCCCGCCGATGTTGACGTTATCCTCATCGCTCCCAAGGGTTCAGGTACATCACTCCGCACCATGTTCCTTGAGGGGCGTGGTTTGAACTCTTCATACGCTATCTTCCAGGATGCTACAGGCCGTGCTTTCGAGCGTTGCATCGCTCTCGGTATCGGTGTAGGTTCAGGTTACTTGTTCGAGACCACCTTCAAGCGCGAGGTATACTCTGACCTCACTGGTGAGCGCGGCTCACTGATGGGTGCTATCCAGGGCTTGCTCCTTGCTCAGTATGAGGTGCTCCGTGAGAATGGTCACACTCCCTCTGAGGCCTTCAACGAAACCGTTGAGGAGCTCACACAGTCACTCATGCCCCTCTTCGCCAAGAACGGTATGGACTGGATGTATGCCAACTGCTCGACCACAGCACAGCGCGGTGCGCTCGACTGGATGGGTCCGTTCCACGATGCTATCAAACCCGTTATGGAGCAGCTCTACGAGAGCGTGAAGACTGGAAACGAGGCTCAGATCTCCATCGACAGCAACTCTAAGCCCGACTATCGCGAGAAGCTCGAAGAGGAACTCCGTGCCCTCCGTGAGAGCGAGATGTGGCAGACTGGCGCAGTAGTGCGCAAGCTCCGTCCCGAGAATAATTAAGCAATTAGTCATGGCTGCGAATCAACATAACCAAGCAGCGCAGCAGACAATCAATGAAGGACACTCCACACGATGGGGTGTCCTTTCTTTATACACATCGGCAAAAGTTCATAAACCTGCAAGCATATAGACTATCAGAGCGGCTATGACAATAAGGGAAATGGCATGAGCAGGCATTCAAACAGTCAAACAAGCGTCTCTCACCATGGCGGCATAGGCAATAAGGGTATGGGAACGTAACACTAACCCAAATTCCTAAAAAAACGGGAGCTAAGCACAAATTACCCCGAACCATAATTTGAATATATCGTGGGGAAAAGGTATTTTTGCAACCTCAAATGACAGCTCTATGAATGCGATATGGATAGTTATGCCGATTCTCATTGTTCTGATGTTTCTGTTAGGCATCGATTTGAAGAAGACGGCATTCACAGATGTTGCACGAAATCCAAGAGCAGTGCTGTTGGGCCTATCAGGGCAAATAATCCTACTACCCTTGTTAGCCTTTACAGTGGCTTGGGTGCTTAAGTTGCCACCGGCATATTTTATGGGGCTTGTGCTTGTAGCCTGTTGTCCGGGAGGAAGTTCATCAAATGTCTTCTCGATGCTCGCAAAGGGCGATGTGGCATTGTCCGTTACACTTACGGCACTGAGCAGTGTCATAACATTGTTCACCTTGCCTTTTATCATGGAATTGGTATCCAATGTAGTTTCCGACATATCGGGGATTGAAATAAATCTTCCCGTAGGGAAACTATTGGTTCAGAACCTTGTACTTATTTTCGCTCCAATGTTTCTCGGGAGTCTATTCCGACATTATTTCCCCTCGGGAGCATTAAAAACAAGAATGATACTTGGCAAGACCGCCTTTCCGGCATTGATGATATTGGCATTCGTGTTTTTCCTACAATACAGAACTGAAATTGCAAAGCACTTTACTGTTCTCGGCCTCTCGGCAGCATTGCTCATATTGATGGCCATGCTATGCAGTTCATGGCTATCGCGTATCGGGAGCCTAAACAATTCCGTCAGACGGACAATAGTGATAGAGGTAGGCATGCAGAATGCAGCTCAAGCAATAGCTATCGCATCATCTCCATTTATTTTCAATAGCGGAGAAATGGCTCTGCCAGCCATCATGTATGCGTTGCTGATGAATGTAGTACTGCTTGTATATGTATATTGTTGTATCAGAAGAAAATCCAATTGACTATGGCAAAGAAAGAAGGGGTCAGAAAACTTTTTGACAGCATTGCTCCCGACTATGACAAACTGAACCATATTCTCTCGCTCAACATTGACAAGGGGTGGAGAAAAAAAGCTGTACGTGAACTTGTTGACGAGGCAAAACCACTCAAGGTACTTGATGTGGCTTGTGGAACAGGAGATTTCACCATTGAGATTGCCCAAAAAGCATCAAGCGGGAGTGAGGTAATAGGAGTGGACATCTCAGAAGGAATGATGACGGTGGGCAGGGAAAAGATACGCAAGACTGGCGTATCGGCCGAACTGCTCGTTGCCGACTGTGAGGCCCTCCCATACGCGGACAAGACCTTCGATCGTATATCGGTGGGATTTGGAGTGCGCAATTTCGAGCACTTGGAACTTGGGCTTAAAGAGATGCACAGGGTGTTGCTCCCTGGAGGAAAACTTGTCATTCTTGAACTTTCAGTACCGACAAACGCATTCGTCCGCTGGTGTTACAAACTCTACTTCCTGAAAATATTGCCAGCGATAGGCGGCCTCGTTTCGGGAAATCGCGGAGCATACGAATACCTCCCCGCCTCTGTGCTCCGTTTCCCCGCACCAGAAAAATTCATCTCCATCATGGAGGCGGCCGGGTTTGATACAGTGGAGCATACCTCGCTGACATTTGGGATATGCAGAATGTATGTAGGCAGAAAGGGAACACTATGATTAAAAGTTGGATTGAGGCAATCAGACTCAGAACACTACCCGTGAGCATCGCAGGGGTGATTGCCGGAACCGGATGCGCCATGATGTCCGGCTCGTTCAAGGTGCTTCCTGCGCTGTTATGTATTGTATTTGCCATACTGGCACAGATAGCGTCCAATTTTGGCAATGAGTACTATGATTTCAAGAATGGAGTTGACCGGAAAGGACGTGACGGATTTCGTCGCGGGGTAACCGAGGGGGAAATTTCCCCTGAAGCTATGAAGAGGGTTACCTTTGCCACTTTAGCATTAGCAACCATTGTAGGGTGTGCCATGTTTATATACGGTCCTTGGTGGCTTGTAATTGTAGGCACTCTGATTATGCTGGCCGCATTGGCATACAGTGCCGGTCCCTATCCGTTGTCGCATCACGGACTGGGCGATTTGGCTGTTATCATCTTCTTCGGAGTTGTTCCCGTAACATTTACCTGTTATCTTCAAACCGGCACATGGGAGTGTATAAATATAGCATTACCAACGTCTGTCGCTGTCGGTCTACTTGCGGCCAATGTGCTTGTAGTGAACAACTACAGAGATATGGAAGATGATGCATGCGTAGGAAAGCACACTACAGTTGTCATCTTCGGACGCAAATTCATGAGTATAGCCTACTTACTATCCGGCATAGCGGGTATGGTAGTCATGACTCCCGTGTGGTTGAGACTCCCCTTATGGCTATTGCTCATCCCCGCGACTTATCTTTTACTGCATCTCAGGACTTGGACAGTACTCTGCAAAGCGCAAGGTGCCGAACTGAATCCGCTCTTGGGGAGAACTGCCATCAATCTTCTGTTATTCGCCTTAATGTTTCTGGCCGCGTGCATTGGCAGTTCTTCACTGACAGAGATACCGACAGATATTTGTCACCTCTAATTGAAACATCAGACAATACTTGCACTCGCTATGATAAATATTCAAGCAAGCTTGATATTTCTCGCTCGTTTATTCGTACCTTTGCGACAGACAAAGTAAGTAGAAAGAACAATGATAGGAACCATAGTCAATACATGCACGATAATCGTAGGCAGCATCGTGGGCGCCGTGATGAACAGGGGCATAAAGGAGAAGTACAAGGACACCCTATACACGGGGCTCGGGCTGGCATGCTTAGGCATCGGACTCAATGCCGTGATCAGCAACTTCGGCAAAAGCGAATATCCGGTACTGTTCATCGTGTCGATAGCCTTGGGCAGCATCATGGGTACGGCGCTGGACCTCGACGGACGGTTTGCCCGACTAATCAACAAACGCTCGAAGAAAAACAACAATACCAATCTGGCCGACGGCCTCTCCACCGCCATCCTGCTCTACTGCATAGGTCCGCTGGCCATGCTCGGCCCGGTGATAAGCGCCCTAAAGGGCGACAACACCTTCCTCTACACCAATGCGACGCTCGACCTGGTGACCTCCACCGTATTTGCTAGCACGTATGGCATATGGATGATACTTGCCGCACCAGTGCTCTTCTGCTGGCAGGGGATGTTCTACATGGTGGCCAAGATATCGAGCACAGCCATCAGCGAGGCACTCATGGCGGAGCTGCTCATCGTAGGCGGACTGATGATTGTGGCCTCGGGACTGTCGCTGCTCAAGCTGAAGGACTGCAAGACACTGAACATGCTCCCCGCACTGCTCGTGCCCGTAGTGTGGTTTCTGATAAGGAGTATCATATAATAACCTATTTACGATAATAACAAACCTATGAGAAGACTGACACTACTCCTCGTCACCCTACTGATGTTTGAGGCCTGCTGTAATAAAAGAGAGAAAGCCGCCCTTGTAACTGAAGGTAATTCCACAAAGGAGATACGGAAGGCACGCGGTTTCCGTACCGACATCCCGCTCGACTCTATCCGACTGAGTGACCCCTGCATATTGGCAGATAAAGCTACAGGCATGTACTATATGACTGGCACAGGGGGGCGTATGTGGAAGAGCTGCGACCTCGCCCGTTGGGAAGGCCCGTATCACGTAGCAATGACCGACAGCGACTCATGGATGGGACACCGCCCCGAGATATGGGCAGCCGAGCTGCACCAATATAATGGCAGGTATTACTACTTTGCTACCTTTACCAACAATGCCATCAAGATTGACACCGTAGCGGGAAACGTCATTCCCCGCCGCGCCAGCCACGTGCTGGTGAGCGACACGCCAGAAGGTCCCTACCTCCCTATGGCCGATCCCACTTACCTGCCCGACGACATGCCTACGCTTGACGGCACATTCTGGGTAGACACCGACGGGAAGCCCTATATGGTGTATTGCGGCGAGTGGCTGCAAAACCTCAACGGTACCATGGAGAAGATTGAACTGAAGGCCGACCTCAGTGGATCGGTAGGCGAAGGCAAGGTGCTCTTCCGTGCCAGCGATTCGCCTTGGAGCCGTGAGAAGATTGACGGCAAAGTTGTGCCCAATCGCGTGACCGACGGCCCCTGGCTCTTCCGCACAGGCACAGGACGCCTCGGCATGATATGGACCAGTTGGATATACGACGTATACACACAAGGCGTGGCCTATTCTACCAGTGGCACTCTCGACGGACCGTGGGTGCAGGAGCCCGACCCCATCACACCGCCCAACTTCGGGCACGGAATGCTCTTTCAGGACTTCAACGGACAATGGCTGATGTCAGTACATAGCCACCGCGATGTAGGACATTACATCCGCATCCCTCACCTATTCAAAGTAGACCTTTCAGGCGACAAGCTCGTGGTAGGTGAACAATATATCCCCTAAGAATTTATTTTTGTAATTATTAAATACTACTTTTACAACCAAAAGAGAGTGTGCAATTGCACACTCTCTTTCTATCTTATCATCCGCAATTCTAACACTTACAGATTAGAGGTTGTCCTTCTCGATGTCCTTGAAGTAGTTTACAGTACCTACCTTGAGTTCTACGGTAGCAGCGTCATCACACACGATGATGCCGTGGGGGTGGAGCTGAAGTACACTGATAGTCCACATCTGAGTGATAGCACCCTCTACAGCATGGTAGAGTGCCTGAGCCTTGTTGTGGCCGTTGGCGAGGATGAGAACCTCCTTGGCATCCATCACAGTGCCTACACCTACGGTAACGGCGGTCTTGGGCACCTTGTTCACGTCGTTGTCAAAGAAACGTGAGTTAGCGATGATGGTGTCGGTTGTCAAAGTCTTCACACGAGTACGTGAGGTGAGCGATGAACCGGGCTCATTGAATGCGATGTGACCATCGGGACCGATGCCACCCATGAAGAGGTCGATACCACCGTATGACTTAATCTTCTCCTCGTAGCGAGCACACTCTGCTTCGAGGTTCTCGGCATTACCGTTGAGGATATTCACGTTCTCCTTCTTCACGTCAACATGGCTGAAAAAGTTGTTCCACATGAATGAGTGGTAGCTCTCGGGATGATCCTCGGGGAGATTGCAGTACTCATCCATATTGAAGGTCACCACGTTCTGAAAACTTACCTTACCCTCCTTGTGCAGACGGATGAGTTCCTTGTAGGTAGCCAGCGGTGTGCCACCGGTGGGAAGACCAAGCACAAAGGGTTTCTCGGGAGTGGGACCGAACTCATTGATTCTCTTCACGATGTGAGCGGCAGCCCATACTGCCATCTGCTGCGGGTTTTTCTGGATAATTAAACGCATAACTTTAAGTTTTTGAGTTATTAAGTTATTAAGTTACTGTATTGATTCTTATTCTTCAGACTTCTTCTTGAGCGCCTCCATAATCTTGGCCTCCAGTTCTTCGGCCAGCTCGGGATTGTCGGCCAGAAGCTGCTTCACGGCATCACGCCCCTGAGCAAGCTTGGTCTCGCCATACGAAAACCACGAGCCCGACTTCTTGATAATACCATGCTCAACACCGAGGTCTATGATCTCGCCAATCTTAGAGATACCTTCACCAAACATGATGTCAAACTCGGCTCTACGGAAGGGAGGAGCCACCTTGTTCTTCACAATCTTCACCTTAGTCAAGTGCCCCAACACCTCTTCGCCGTTCTTCACGGGAGTAGATTTGCGGATATCGATACGCACCGATGCGTAGAACTTCAGGGCATTACCACCGGTAGTAGTCTCGGGGTTACCGAACATCACACCAATCTTCTCGCGCAGTTGATTGATGAAGATGCAGGTGGTGTTGGTCTTCGAAATAGTGGCAGTGAGTTTGCGCAGTGCCTGGCTCATGAGGCGTGCCTGGAGGCCCACCTTGTTGTCGCCCATGTCGCCCTCAATCTCGGCCTTAGGTGTCAAGGCAGCCACAGAGTCGATAATCACGAGATCCACGGCAGCCGATGAGATGAGCTGGTCGGCAATCTCGAGTGCCTGTTCACCGTTGTCAGGCTGAGCGATGAGGAGGCTGTTCACATCCACCCCCAACTTCTGTGCATAGAAGCGGTCGAAGGCATGCTCGGCATCGATGATGGCAGCGATACCTCCATTCTTCTGTGCCTCGGCAATGGCATGGATAGCTAATGTGGTCTTACCTGACGATTCGGGACCATAGATCTCGATGATACGTCCGCGGGGATAACCACCTACGCCAAGCGCAACATTCAAACCGAGCGAACCGGTAGGGATAACCTCAATCTCCTGTATGTTGTCGTCGCCAAGCTTCATGATAGAGCCCTTTCCGAAATTCTTCTCGATGCGATCCATCGCAGCCTGCAAGGCTTTCAACTTATCGGCAGGCGAACCTGCTGCTACAACTTCTTCTTTCTTTGCCATATATTATATATAGGTATAATGATATAAACTTTGCTATTACCGCAAAGATACAAACATTTTCCGAATTGCACACTATTGGCAGACGAAAAAGTTGTTTTCTGCCATCATGTCACAAAGCATGACAGAAAACTTTCAACTTTCAGCTTTCAGCTTTCAACTTTTCTCATGGCACACCATTTGTCCTATATATCGGCGTAAGGCCCGAGGCACTAAAAAAGATTAACCGCCGAACAAAGCCTTACAAAAACAAGTTTTGAATATTAACAATTAAAAAAGAATAAGAAAATGGGAAAGATTATTGGTATTGACTTAGGTACAACCAACTCATGTGTTGCAGTTTTTGAAGGTAACGAACCCGTAGTAATCGCCAACAGCGAAGGCAAGCGCACTACTCCTTCAGTGGTAGCATTCGTTGACGGTGGCGAGCGCAAGGTGGGCGACCCCGCCAAGCGTCAGGCTATCACCAACCCCAAGCGCACCATCTACTCTATCAAGCGTTTCATGGGCGAGACTTGGGACCAGGTGCAGAAAGAGGTATCACGCGTACCCTACCCCGTAGTACGTGGCGACAACAACCTCCCCCTCGTTGACATCGACGGTCACAAGTATACTCCTCAGGAAATCTCGGCCATGATTCTGCAGAAAATGAAGAAGACCGCTGAAGACTACCTCGGTCAGGAGGTGACAGAGGCTGTTATCACCGTACCCGCCTACTTCTCAGACTCACAGCGTCAGGCTACCAAGGAGGCTGGTCAGATTGCAGGTCTCGAGGTGAAGCGTATCGTGAACGAGCCTACAGCAGCAGCCCTTGCCTACGGTATCGACAAGGCTAATAAGGATATGAAGATTGCCGTGTTTGACCTCGGTGGCGGTACCTTCGATATCTCCATCCTCGAGTTCGGTGGTGGCGTGTTTGAGGTGCTCTCTACCAACGGTGACACTCACCTCGGCGGTGACGACTTCGACCAGGTAATCATCGACTGGCTCGTACAAGAGTTCAAGAACGACGAAGGTGCCGACCTCACACAGGATCCTATGGCGCTCCAACGTTTGAAGGAGGCTGCTGAGAAGGCTAAGATCGAGCTCTCTTCATCTACCTCTACAGAGATCAACCTCCCTTACATCATGCCTGTAGCAGGTGTTCCCCGCCACTTGGTGAAGACCCTCACACGCGCTAAGTTCGAGTCATTGGCTCACAACCTCATCCAGGCATGTATCGAGCCTTGCCGCAAGGCTATGGCCGATGCCAAGTTGAGCACAGCCGATATTGACGAGGTAATCCTCGTAGGTGGTTCGACCCGTATCCCCGCCGTTCAGCAGATCGTACAGGAGTACTTCGGCAAGGCTCCCTCAAAGGGCGTTAACCCCGACGAGGTAGTAGCTCTTGGTACATCAATCCAGAGTGCCGTACTCAACAAGGAGAGCGGTGTAGGCGACATCGTATTGCTCGACGTTACTCCCCTCTCTATGGGTATCGAAACCATGGGTGGCGTAATGACCAAGCTCATCGATGCCAACACCACCATCCCCTGCAAAAAGAGCGAAGTATTCTCAACCGCAGCTGACAACCAAACCGAGGTAACCATCCACGTGCTCCAGGGCGAGCGCCCCATGGCAGCGCAGAACAAGTCGATCGGCCAGTTCAACCTCACCGGCATCGCTCCCGCACGCCGCGGTGTGCCC
>JAFWXS010000018.1 GCA_017517925.1 Bacteroidaceae bacterium
CTGAGCAACGAACGGGCGGTTTGTCCCATGACCAACGCCAAGGCGAATGCCCAGATGTAGAAGGCCATGCCGCTATGCTCCATCAACCAACGGTGTACGGATTTCAGAAAGTGTTTCAAGAACAACGCCACGAAGAATGGGGAGAGCAACAACGGGAAAACCTTGCTCAGTATCTTCAAGAAAGCACTCCAAAAGGTAAGGCCTTCGTGAGGCTCTACCAACGGGAAGACCAACGGCACCATGACCGCACCCAGGAGGTTGGAAAACAAGGTGTAGGTGGTGAGCGTGGCGGCATTGCCTCCGAGCTTGCCCGTAATCACGGCAGCTGCCGTGGCGGTAGGACAAATGAGGCACACCATCATCCCCTCCCAAATGCCTCTGCTCAACTCGCCCATAGGGACGCATAGCAACACGCCTGCCGCAAGGGCACACGAGAAACCTTGAATGAGCAACAACCACAAGTGCCATCGCTTGGGTGCCAATTCCTTGACATCGATTTTGCAGAAGGTCAGAAGGAGCTGGGCGAAGATGAGCCACGGGGTGATGAACGACACGAAGCTATGTACGAAGGGTTTGGCAGGTGCCAAGAAGCTCCACTTGGCAAACAAGAGGTAGGCCAAGGTACCGACCAGCATGGCTATCGGCAAGGTCCAATTTCGGAGAAACTTCAGCATAATTCTTTATTCAAATCGGATGGACTTGGCGGGATGAATCCGGGTGATGAGGTACGAAGGACCTACGAGCATCAGCACCGAGACGAGCATCGTACACACATTGAGCAATATCCACCACCATACATTAAACTCTACCGGCACGCTATCCACATAGTAGGTAGCAGGGTCGAGCTTGAACGGACGGAAGACCGATTGCACACCCACAAATGCCAGGCCGATGAGGTTTCCCCAAAGCATCCCCTTTCCTATCAGGAAGACGGAAAAACTTAAAAATATTTTACGGATAGAGAGATTGTCCGCCCCCACGGCCTTCAATATCCCGATCATGTTGGTGCGTTCGAGGATGATGATGAGCAAGCCCGAAATCATGGTGAATCCTGCCACACCCGTCATGAGGATGAGAATTACCCACACATTCATATCAAGCAAGTCGAGCCAAGCGAAAATCTGCGGATTGTTTTCCTCTACCGTCTGTGTGTAGTAGGTATTTCCGTAGCGGTTGACCTGCAAGTCTACTTTTTCACGGATGTTTTCCTTCACGTCTTCCAGGCGGTCGTAATCCACTACTTCCAGCTCTACACCAGTCACTCGGTCACCTTTCCAATTGTTCAACCGATTCACGGTGTAGAGGTCGGTCAGCAAGAAAAGGTCATCGTAAAGCGAGAAATTTGTCTGATAGATGCCCGCCACTTCGAGACGACGAGCACGGACATTGTCGCCCTCTATATAATAGGTATAGAGCTTGTCGCCCGTATGGATATCCAGCTTGTTGGCGATGGTGCGCGATACGAGCGTACGGTTGGTGGATGCCGAATCCGTGAACATCGGTATCTCTCCTTCCAACAGATACTTGCGGAGGAATGTCCAGTCGTATTCCTGTCCCACCCCCTTCAGCACCATGCCGAGGAAATTGTCGTCCGTCATAATCATCCCCGGCTTGGTGGAATAGCGTTGCACATGCTTCACCCCTTCCGTAGCCCGAATGTCGTCCATCAAGCTATCTCCCATCATCACGGGGATGGTTTCGTAAGACTTGAGTGCATCGAAGTGAGTAATGGTCATGTCGGAACCCAAGCCCACCACCTTGTCGCGTACCTCGTGCTTGAAGCCCACGACCACCGCCACCGCTACAATCATCACGGCCAAGCCGATAGCGATGCCCCACGTAGCAATGAGGATGGCGGGTTTTGATACCTCCTTCTCTCCTTCCTTGCTACGATAAATGCGGCGGGCAACAAAGAGTTTCCAATTCACTTTTAGAGTTATGAGTTATGAGTTTTAAAAAGTAATTGTCATTCAAGCACTCTTCCCGGATAGGCTTCGAGCGCCTTGCGGAGTACCACCAAGGCACGTGCCAAATCTTCTTTCTTCAATACGTAGGCAATGCGGACTTCGTTCTTGCCTGCACCCGGTGTGGTATAGAAACCGGTGGCAGGAGCCATCATCACGGTTTCTCCTTCGTACTCGAAATCGGACAAGCACCAAGCACAGAACTTCTCGCAATCGTCTACCGGAAGCTTTGCCACGGTATAGAATGCACCCATCGGGATAGGCGAATAGACACCCGGTATGCGGTTCAATCCGTCTATCAGGCACTTACGGCGCTCTACATATTCATCGTAGGTATCGCGGGCATATTCTTCGGGCGCATCGAGGGAAGCTTCTGCCGCAATCTGACCAATCAACGGAGGGCTCAGACGGGCTTGGCAGAACTTCATCACCGCCTGGCGCACTTCC
>JAFWXS010000019.1 GCA_017517925.1 Bacteroidaceae bacterium
ACAATGTGATCAGCTTCAAGGCTCCCTTCGCACGCCGCACCATGACCGAAGCCATCAAGGAATTTACCGGCATCGACATCACCGGCATGGACGAGGCCCAGTTGCGCGACGTGTGCAAGCAGCTTAATATCGAGATTGACGACACCATGGGTAAGGGCAAGCTCATCGACGAGATCTTCGGCGAGTAGTGCGAGGGCAACTACATACAACCCACCTTCATCACCGACTATCCCATCGAGATGTCGCCCCTCTGCAAGCGTCACCGCGAGAACCCCGAGCTCACCGAGCGTTTCGAGCTCATGGTCAACGGCAAGGAGCTATGTAATGCCTACAGCGAACTCAACGACCCCATCGACCAGCTTGGCCGCTTCCAGGAGCAGTTGCGCCTGAGCGAGAAGGGCGACGATGAGGCCATGTTTATTGATAACGACTTTGTACGTGCGCTCGAGTACGGTATGCCTCCCACCTCAGGTATGGGTATCGGTATGGACCGCCTCGTGATGCTCATGACCGGTCAGCAGACCATCCAGGAGGTACTCTTCTTCCCGCAGATGCGCCCCGAGAAGAAGGCTCCCAAAGACCCCGCAAGCAAGTACATGGAGATAGGTATCGCCGAAGAGTGGGTACCCGTAATCCAGAAGGCCGGCTACAAGCTCGTAGCCGACATGCAGGGCGTAAATCCGCAGAAAGTGCATATGGACATCTGCGGCATAAACAAGAAGTATAAGCTCGACCTCAAGAACCCCACAGTGGACGAGGTGGCAGCTTGGATTGAAAGAATTTAAGTATAGGAGGAGTTCGGGAGTCAGCAGTTCAGGAGTTCAGACAATAGCCTTTGCGCAAATTTACGATTATTCATAGTCGAAAGTTTTATCTGAACTCCTGAACTCCTGAACTCCTGAACTCCTGAACTCCAAATATTTATAAATGGAATTTCCCAAAGGTAAAGTAGCTATAATGGGTGGCGGCAGCTGGGCTACCGCCATTGCCAAAATGGTCCTCAACAACGAGGATTCTATCAACTGGTATATGCGTCGTGACGACCGCATAGCGGACTTCAAACGCACGGGTCATAACCCTGGATATTTGTCATCGGTGCACTTCGACGTCAACCGCATCAACTTCTCTTCAGACATCAATCAGGTCATCAAGGATAGCGACGTGCTCATCTTCGTGACTCCCTCGCCTTACCTCAAGTCGCACCTCAAGAAGGTGAAGACCAAGATGCACGACAAGTTCGTGGTAACGGCCATCAAGGGTATCGTCCCCGAGGACAACCTCCTCGTGTCGGATTATTTTCACAAGGAGTACCACGTGCCCTACGAGAACATCGCCGTCATCGCAGGTCCTTGTCATGCCGAGGAAATCGCCTTGGAGCGCCTCTCTTACCTGACCGTAGGATGTTGCGACCGTAACAATGCCCTCAGCTTTGCCAAGAAGCTCAACTGCAGCTACGTGAAGACCACCGTGAGTGACGATGTCATCGGCATCGAATACAGCTCGGTGTTGAAGAACGTATATGCCATCGCGGCCGGCATCTGCCACGGCTTGAAGTATGGCGACAACTTCCAAGCCGTGCTCATGAGCAACGCGCTGGTGGAGATGTCGCGCTTCATCGATTTCGTACACCCCATCAAGCGCACGCCGAGCGAATCGGTTTACATGGGCGACCTCCTCGTGACGGGCTACTCGAACTTTAGCCGCAATCGTGTGTTTGGTACTATGATTGGCAAGGGCTACTCCGTGAAGAGCGCCCAGCTCGAGATGGAGATGGTGGCCGAGGGTTACTATGGCACCAAATGTATGAAGGAGATTAACCGCAAGTACCATGTCAACATGCCCATCGTAGATGCCGTATACAACATCCTCTACGAGCGCATCTCACCCGTCATTGAGATTAAGTTGTTGACAGATTCTATTAGATAATTATATAAATAAGGTAAATAAGATGAAGAATATCGCATTGAACATCGATAAGACCGCAGGTTTTATCGCCGAAGGAGCAGTACAAGCATACGCTCCTAAAGTACAGCAAGCATTAGAAATGCTTGAGAATGGTAACGGACTCGGTAACGACTTCTTGGGCTGGCTCCACCTCCCCTCAAGCATCACCGAAGAGCACCTCAACGACATCCAGGCAACGGCCAACACACTCCGCGAGCTCTGCGATGTAGTGGTAGTAGCAGGTATCGGTGGCAGTTACCTCGGTGCACGCGCCGTGATCGAGGCACTCAGCAACAACTTCCACTGCTACCTCAAGGGCAACAACCCCGCTGTCATCTACGCTGGTCACAACATCAGCGAAGACTACCTGTTTGAGCTTACTGAGTTCCTCAAGGACAAGAAGTTCGGTGTCATCAACATCTCCAAGTCAGGTACTACTACCGAGACTGCGCTCGCTTTCCGCCTGCTCAAGAAGCAGTGTGAGGACCAGCGCGGCATCGACGTTGCCCGCAAGGTTATCGTGGCTGTTACCGACGCCAAGCGCGGTGCTGCACGCACGACTGCCGACAACGAGGGCTACAAGAGCTTCATCATCCCCGACAACGTGGGTGGTCGCTTCTCAGTGCTCACTCCCGTAGGCTTGCTGCCTATCGCCATTGCCGGATTCGACATCAAGGCTCTCGTGAAGGGTGCTGCCGACATGGAGGCCGCTACCGCTCCCGAGGTTCCCTTCGAGGAGAACATCGCTGCCGTATATGCCGCTACCCGTAACGCCCTCTATGCCGATGGCAAGAAGATCGAGATTCTCGTAAACTATCAGCCCAAGCTCCACTACGTATCAGAGTGGTGGAAGCAGCTCTACGGCGAGTCTGAGGGCAAGGAGAACAAGGGTATCTTCCCCGCATCGGTAGACTTCTCTACCGACCTGCACTCTATGGGTCAGTGGATCCAGCAGGGCGAGCGCACCATCTTCGAGACTGTTATCTCTGTAGAGAACACCAACCACAGCCTCGTAGTGCCCACCGATGAGAAGAACCTCGACGGCCTGAACTTCCTCGCTGGCAAGCACGTGGATGAGGTAAACAAAATGGCCGAGCTCGGCACACTCCTCGCACACGTAGACGGTGGCGTTCCCAACCTCCGCATCGTGATGCCTAAGCTTGATGAGTACTACATCGGTCAGTTGCTCTACTTCTTCGAGAAGGGTTGCGGCGTGAGCGGCTATGTGCTCGGTGTGAACCCCTTCGACCAGCCCGGCGTAGAGGACTACAAGCGCAACATGTTTGCCCTCCTCGGCAAGCCCGGCTACGAGGCTGAGACAGAGGCCATCAAGGCTCGCTTGAAATGAGACCAACAGCCCCCTCTAACTCCCCCAAGGGGGAGGATTTAACGGCAGTCCCCTTCATGTCATCCCCCCTTGGGGGGAATGAGGGGGGCCGCTCTTTGCGTGCCGTTCTCTTCGACATGGACGGCGTACTCTACAATTCCATGCCCTATCATGCCAAGGCGTGGCATCGCGCCATGGCACAGTTTGGCTACGATCTCCCCGAAGAGGAGGTATACATGCACGAAGGACGCACGGGAACTTCTACGGTCAACCTTGTGAGCCAGCGTCAGCACGGCACGGAAGTAAGCGGAGAGCGGGTAGCCGAGATTTATGCGGTCAAGTCCAAGCTATTCAACGAGTTCCCCCCTGCTGAGCCTATGCCCGGTGCGCTTTCCTTGTTGCGCCAGCTCAAGGCACAGGGACTCAAGATACTCATCGTCACCGGTTCTGGACAAACCTCGCTGCTCGACCGACTGAACAGCGACTACCCCGGCATCTTCTGCCGCGAACTGATGGTCACCGCCTTCGACGTGAAGCGTGGCAAGCCTGACCCCGAGCCCTACCTCATGGGCATGCAGAAGGGCGGCCTCCGCCCTGATGAGTGCATCGTGGTAGAGAATGCCCCCCTTGGTGTGCGTGCCGCCAAAGCGGCCGGCATCTTTACTATTGCCGTCAATACGGGTCCTCTACCCGACAGTGCCCTGCTCGACGAGGGTGCCGACCTGCTATATTCCTCCATGCAAGCCCTCAGCGATGCGTGGGAAGAGCTCTCGGCTTCGTTCAACAAGTAAGTACATTAACGTGAGTTCGATATAAAGAAAATTCATAATATCGCAGTTGCTACATATGTCTCATGTCATGCTGAACACGTTTCTTCGCGTTGCTCAGAATGACAAAAGAGAGACAATAACAAAAGGGAAAGGCCTAACCTTCCCCTTTTGTTATATAAATAATCAACGGAAGCCGTTACGCGAAACTCTCTTCAATGATTTCCGTCAACACCTCCTTGATGTCGAGTCCTGCGGCACGCACCTGCTGGGGGATGAAGCTGGTGGCTGTCATGCCCGGCGTGGTGTTGATCTCGAGCAGGTTGAGCTTGTTTCCCTCGGTGATGATATAGTCGATGCGGATGATACCGTGACAACGCAGGATGTCGTAGAGCAGCGAGGTGAGCGTACGCACACGCTCGGCAATGCTCTCGTCGATGCGGGCGGGGGTAATTTCCTCGACCTGACCGTTGTACTTGGCATCGTAGTCGAAGAACTCGTTCTTGGCCACCACCTCGGTGATGGGAAAGACTACGCTCTTAGCGCGCGTCTTGTAGCATCCGCAGGTAATCTCGGTGCCCTGCATGAAGGCTTCTATCATCACCTCATCGGCTTCACCAAAGGCTGCCTCCACGGCAGGGAGCAACTCTTCGGGGGTCTTCACCTTCGTGGTGGCACAACTGGAACCTCCACAGGTGGGCTTCACAAAGCAGGGCAGGCCCACGGCCTTCACCACATCGTCGGTGGTGATGACATCCTGACGGCGCAAGGTCAATGACTCGGCTACGCGCACGCCCAGGCTGCGCAGGTATTGGTTGAGCACAAACTTGTTGAACGTCATGGCCGAGATGAGCGGCGGACAAGTCGAGTAAGGCATACGGATAAGTTCAAAGTAACTGCCCAGAAGGCCATTCTCACCGGGCGTACCGTGAATGGTGATGTAGGCGTAGTCGAACTTCACGTGCTCTCCGTTGTGTGTGAAGCTGAAGTCGTTACGGTCGATGGGAGCAGTGGTACCGTCGGGCAACTGCACGTTCCATTCCGTACTGCGTATGATGACAGTATAGACCACGTAGCGCTCCTTATCGAGGAACGAGGTGATACCCTCGGCGCTACGAAGCGACACCTCGTATTCGCCTGAATCGCCACCGGCTACGATGGCTATGATGCGTTTGGCTGTTGACATTTTGATTTGTTTATGTGAATCAGTTTACATTGTTACATGCTTAATGCCGCTCGGTATACCACGAATAACCTCTATTTTATTGGGACAATCGTAGAAAGCCTTTCGATCAACTACAGTCAGTTCAGGAACATAGACACGTTCCAGTTTGGGACAATTCTCTATGGCATAAGCCTCAAGCCGTTTAGTCCCTTCGGGAAAGTAAATCTCCTTCACGTTCTTGTGATGGTAGATGGTATTCTTGCCTACCGTCTCCATGGGAAGCAGCTCGATGAAGGTCATTCCGCCAGGAATGTAGTAGAGTTGAGGAGTGTCACCATTTTTCCTGTATACGACCCCCTTATGGTCCATCAGTGCAGGATTGTCTTCATGCACGTAGATGGCCTGCAGGTTGCGTCCGAAATCCTTGATGCTCAAATACATCAAATTGGGCTCACCCATTGTCGTGATGTTTTGGCCGAGATAGATCTCCACGAGTCCTTCGGGAAGGTCTACGCTCGGGTTGAACGAGTTGATGACAAATCCTTCCACGCTATAAGGGACAACGAATGAGGGCCCTTCAGTGGAAACAGCCTTGACATTGAGTCTGCCATCATAGTAATTGTAGACCGCACAGTCATCCTTGAAAATGTCCACATCCGCCTGCGTGGGCTTGAGGTAATCATAATATGCTGTGTATTTCATCGACCAGCTTTTGGTCCCATTGGTGGGGTCACTCACATACCAGGTACCATCCGGGCAGCCGTACATCCACGCATGACCAAGATCCATGTTATTGTAAACGAGGTAGCCATTGACTACTACCGCCGGTATCCCCTGAGTCATGCACATCACCACCATCAGGTTAGAATAGCCCTGACACACGGCAAACCTATTTTTGAACACATCATAGGCATCATTATTGTAGTATTTATTTTCAGGATTGTTCTGGGGATTGTTGTATTTAACATTCGTATTCACCCAACTACAGATGGCGTCATACTTGTCCTTCTCGGTGGTTTTACTCGCTACAAGTTCGTCCGTAAACGTCTTTATCTCTTGATACTGCACATCGGTGATGACGACCGAACCGAGCGAGTTGATAATCTCAGGTCCTGCGGCAGTGAACAGTGCTTTCAAATTCTGCTGAGGTGTACCATCCAACAACTCTGCATCATCAGGTTCAGGGAAAGCGGGAGCACGGTAGTTGTCTACAAATGTTACAGACTCTTGCTGGGCAAGGTTCGCAGCCTCATACTGCTCATTACATGCGGAAAACATGATGCCTGCAGCGGCGAGCGACAATACTAAAATTTGCTTTTTCATAAGTTCGTAATTATTCTATTGTTTCAATTTCTTTTTCGATTTCCATGCTTGGAGCACAGATGTTTACAGGCTCCACTTCCTTGGGATTCTCGCCATACTTGTTCGGGCCGGGGGTACTATCGGTACAATACCATACCAAGAGTACAATGCTGTATATCATGTACGGAATGAGTGTGACGAGCAATGCTATCACCCAAGGAATGAAAGGGACGAACGTGCTATAGTCTACACCCTTGTCAATTGGCACATGTAATGCAATACCAACCAACCAGGTAACCATCACAGCAACCCATAGAAAACAAAAAATCATCAGACCTCCGTACCACCATCCGCTGCGACCGATATCGTGCAGGCGACGTGTGGATACAGCAAATGATGCGATAGCACTGAAGAGATTCCAAATGCCATACGCCATGAGCAAGGGGAACAACAGAAGTACTTTATCCTCGGGAACAAGTTCCATGAGGATAGAGAAGGGCAGCGCCACAAGGAAGTTAAACAGCGCCCAGTACCAATATTCCGAACGGCGTGCACGGCCGGTAAAGGTAAACGCCTTTGAGAAACAAGTCTTCACGGCCTCAACGAAACCCATATTGATTGGTTGCATAGTCTAACGTTTTTACATGTTTTTTCTATTATTTGGCAAATATACACAAACTTTTTCACATCTATTTACATCGTCAGCTTTTTGGAGCCTATGATAATATTTTTTTGCTCTGTTGAAAAAAAATATCAAGCCTGCGAAAATATTTTTTCAACAAGGTGATAATTTTTTGTCAAGCCATCAAAAAAGTTTGACAAAAAGAAAAAATCCATACCACAGCCCTTATGGCAAAGCTTTATCCCTCTGACCTACCCTCTACATAAACGCGCCAGCGGTCGAGCAGGGCTACCATGTCGGCAGGGAGTTCGGAGGTGAAGAACATCTCTTTGCCTGTGCGAGGATGCACGAAGCCGAGGGTACGGGCATGCAGTGCCTGGCGCGGACAGGTATCGAAGCAATTGGCCACAAACTTGCGGTACGTGCCCGAAGTGGTGCCCTTGAGTATCTCGTTGCCTCCGTAGCGCTCGTCGTTGAAGAGCGGATGGCCAAGGTGCTTCATGTGCACTCGTATCTGGTGCGTGCGCCCCGTCTCGAGGATGCATTCCACGAGAGTGACGTAGCCAATACGCTCCAGTACCTTATAGTGAGTGACGGCATGCTTGCCTATCGTGGGGTCGGTGAAGACGGCCATCTGCAGGCGGTCGTGAGGGTTGCGTGCTATCTGGCTGCGTATGGTGCCGGTATCCTCCTTCAAGGAACCCCATACGAGGGCATTGTAATGGCGCTTGGTGGTTTTGTTGAAGAACTGTATGCCGAGAGCCGTCTTGGCATCGGGTGTCTTGGCCACGACGAGCAGTCCCGATGTATCCTTGTCGATACGGTGTACGAGGCCTACGCCCGGGTCGTTGGGGTCGTAGTCGGGATTGTCGCGCAAGTGCCATGCAATGGCGTTGACGAGCGTGCCGCTATAGTTGCCGCAACCAGGGTGTACGACCAGTCCGGCGGGTTTGTTGATGACCATGAGGTCATCATCCTCGTATACCACATCCAAAGGTATATCCTCGGGGACAATCTCGGTATTGTGGCGCGGGCGGTCCATCATCAAAGTCACGATGTCTCGGGGCTTCACGCGATAATTGCTCTTCACGGGATTGCCATTCACGTGCAGGAATCCCGCCTCGGCAGCCTTCTGTATGCGGTTGCGCGAAGCATGAGGCAGATGATCTATCAGGAATTTGTCTACGCGTACCAGCTCCTGACCCTTGTCGGCCACCACACGGAAGTGCTCGTAGAGCGAGGCCTCCTCGTCAATAGAACTGTCCAAGTCGAGGTCTTCGGAGAGCAAGTCGTCCAGGTCGTCAGTAATCATTCTACAGTTTTTGCATCAGTTAGAACCATCCTTCCTCTACAGCAGGCGCATTCAGAGTCTCGGTATCCGTCTTGTCACCTCCACCAATGACAAGTGTCAGTTCGGCACCTTCAGGTACCCGTTCGCCACCTGTCAATTCACGCCCGTTGTAGCGTACTCCATATACCCAATCGAGGTCACCCGAGATAGTGTCGTTAGGTGCCAGCTTGAAACCTGCGGCACGCAGGCGCGACTCGGCCTGGCGCAGCGAACTGTTGTCGGCAATATCGGGGACAGCAATCATGGGCTGATTGCCTGAGCTTACGGTGAGGTATACTTTACGGCCTCGCTTCACTTTGGCATGCGCCGCAGGACGCTGGGCGGTAACCTCGCCAGCAGATACACCTTTCACATACACATAATCGCTGGCTACGCCTACGAGATGATGCTTGGCCAGTGCATTCACGGCATCCACCTCCTCCATACCCGTAATATCAGGAACTACGATGGCTACACCATGCTCGGTATAGCTGTCAATCCAACGGAAAGTGACCAAAACTGCAGCCACCACAACAACAGCCATAGCCGCCAAGTTGAGGAAGAGTGTACGCAATGGGCGTTTCTTCTTTGTCTGATTATCTTTACGCTTACTCATATTTCTTTGAACCAAGTAAAACTGACTGCAAAATTAACCATAATATCCTGTACGAACAACGGTTTGGAGGTGAAAATCAGGTATACTATCTGAGAAAATCGAGTGAACCCTCAAGAAAAAACGGGTAGACCCTCGTGGCTCGGAGGGTATACCCGATTTCGGTTACACATGATCGAGAAACTCGCGTAGATGAGGGCTGTCAGTGCCATCTATATCGTGACTCGTACCCGTCCACTCGGCACAACCATCATGAATGAATAGCACCTGTTCGCCGATACCACGGACAGAGCCCATATCGTGAGTATTTACAATGGTCGTAATGCCATATTCATGAGTAATGTCACTGATGAGGCGGTCGATAAGGCGCGACGATATGGGATCAAGTCCCGAGTTGGGTTCGTCACAGAAGAGATAACGCGGCTCCAAAGCTATGGCACGAGCTATGGCCACACGCTTCTGCATACCTCCGCTAAGTTCCGAGGGCATCTTGCCTTCAGCCTCAATGAGTCCTACACGGTCGAGACAGAAGCGGGCACGCTGCAACTGCTCCCGATAGGTCTTTGTAGAGAACATCTCCAGAGGGAAGAGCACGTTGTGAAACACATCCATAGAATCAAATAGAGCTGCTCCTTGGAACAGCATTCCCATCTCTTGGCGTAACAGGGCACCTTCGCGCTTACCGAGGCGATGTATATCACGTCCGTCGTAGAGCACCTGCCCCTGGTCAGGAGTCAGCAGTCCCACAATACAACGTAGCAGTACGGTCTTACCTGAGCCGCTACGACCTATGGTGAGGTTAGTCTTGCCCGCTTCAAAAGTCGCACTAATGCCGTGCAGCACTTCCTGATCGTCAAAGTGCTTGTGTATGTCGGTAATGGAAATCATGCCATCAACAGATTGGTTAACAATAGATCGGTAAACAATATCAAGACACTGCTCACCACTACCGAGTTGGTGCCTGCCCTGCCCACCTCGATACTTCCGCCCCGTACGGTATATCCAAAGTATCCACTCACGCTGGCGATGATGAAGGCAAAGAAGAAAGACTTGATATAAGCCGTCCACAGATGCCACCCCTCATAGCAGTGTTGCAAGCCAAGGATAAGGTCGGCCATAGAGAGGAATCCCCCAAGCTTGCACACCACATAGGCCCCCACAATACCACTGGCCACACTGAAGGTGACGAAAAGCGGCACAGCAGAAACCATCGCCAATATCTTGGGAAGCAAGATATGGTTAGCCGAATTAACCCCCATCACATCGAGAGCATCAATCTGCTGCGTCACACGCATGGTACCTATCTCAGAAGCAATGTTAGAGCCCACCTTACCAGCCAGTATGATACAGATAATACTCGAAGCAAACTCAAGCAGCAGCACCTCACGCATGGCATAGCCGATGGTGAAGCGGGGCATCCAGGGCGACCATATGTTTATCTTGATTTGCACACAGAGCAACGCACCGATGAAGAACGACATGAGGATGACGATGAACAGCGAGTTGTAGCCCAGCTGGTAGAACTCGTTCATATACTGTTTCCAAAATATATGCCCACGCTGCGGACGTGTAAACGTGCGGCGCATCAACAACAGATAAGCGCCTATGGAATGTAACAACTTGCGTAACATGCGTACCTACAGTCCTGAAGGGGTTATTTCAGCTTTTCAGCCTTATACTTCATCGCCAGTGCTATCACCTCGTCGGCTATCACTTCGGCCGAGTTGTGGAAGGCCAGTTTCCGGATATTGACACTCAGCTGTGCGAGCTTCGCTCCATCCTTTACCGTCTCGAGCGCGAGCGGTATCAGTGTATTCACGGCATCGGCATCCTTGACATAGAGTGCCGCCTCTTTATTGACCAGTGCGAGGGCATTCTTCGTCTGGTGATCCTCCGACACGTTGGGCGAAGGTACCAGGATGACAGCCTTGCCCAAGAGGCAGAACTCAGAGATGCTGCCCGCCCCGGCACGCGAAATGACGAGGTCGGCAGCAGCATAGGCGGCATCCATACTGCTGATGAAGTCACATACGTGGACATTCGCCAACTCGCGTCCGCGAAGTTGTGCCGTGATGTCCCCGTAATAGTACTTTCCCGTCTGCCAGATGAACTGCACGCCAGTGTCCTTGAGGCTGTCCCAGGCGCTGAGCATACTCTCGTTGAGGGTGCGTGCCCCGAGGCTTCCGCCCACGATGAGTACGGTCTTCTTCGTGGGGTCGAGCCCGAAGGTGCGCACTGCCTCGTCGTGCGTGATGGCTGCGTCGAGCAGGTTTTGCCTCACGGGGTTGCCTGTGAGCTTGATCTTGTCCTTCGGGAAGAAGCGTTCCATGCCCTCGTAGGCCACGCAGATGCAGTCGGCCTGCTTGGCCAGCAGCTTGTTGGTGACCCCTGCGTAGGAGTTCTGCTCCTGCAGCAGGGTGGGGATACCCATGGCACCCGCCTCCTTGAGGGTCGGCCCGCTGGCATAGCCGCCCACGCCCACGGCCACGTGGGGCTGGAAGTCGCGGATGATGCGGCGTGCCTTGCGGCGGCTCTTCATCAGTCGCCACAGTACGGCAATGTTCTTGAGCAGGTGCTTGCGGTCAAACCCGCTCACCGGTAGCCCGATGATGCGGTATCCCGCAGCGGGCACGCGCTGCATCTCCATACGGTTCTCAGCACCTACAAAGAGGATCTCTGTATCGGGACACTTGGCCTTCACTGCATTGGCTATGGACAGGGCGGGAAAGATGTGGCCACCGGTGCCTCCGCCACTTACGATAAGTCGAATAGGAGAGTTGCTCATAACGGTATTCTTTTAGTGTTCTCAAGCATTATTGTTCACGCAATATTTCCGGGATGTCAGCCTCAGCCGTCTGCTCGGCAGCCAGTTGGGCATCGAGCTCCATCTTCTCGGTATAGTAACTCACGCTGAGTATCATGCCTATGTAGCCGCAGTTGATGATGGTAGACGTTCCGCCTCGGCTGATGAGCGGCAGGGGCTGGCCTGTCACGGGGAAGAGACCTACGGCCACCATCATATTGAGCATGGCCTGCGCCACAAGCATCAGCGCACAGCCCATGACGAGAAAGGCTGGGAAGTAACTGCGGCACCGCTGTGCTATCTTGGCCGCACGCACGAGCAGAATGATATAGAGCAAAACTACGCCGGCACCTCCGAGCAATCCCAACTCCTCAATAATGATAGCATAGATGAAGTCGGAGTAGGCCTGAGGCAGATAGTCGCGCTCCACCGAGTTGCCGGGACCACGACCGATGACGTTGCTCGATGCGATAGCCATCGTGGCATGCGTCTCCTGAAAGTTCTTGTCAGTAATTTTGAACTGAGCCGCAGGCACTTTATCGGAGTCTCCGAAACGTTTGATACGTCCCTGCCACGTAGTGAGGCGATTGAGCCCGGGAATGCTCGCCAAGGTTTTCGAGGGTACGAAGAGCAATACGCTAAGGAACAGCGCGCCCGCAGCCCCCAGCACCAGAACAAGCTTGCCCAACTGCTTCAAGGGAACACGCCCCACATACATCATGAGGAATACTACGCCGAAAAGGAGTACGGCAGTTGAGAGATTCTCTGGAGCGATGAGCGCACAGACGATACCCGTCATCCACAGTATCCAATTCATGGCATCGGGACCGGCCCCGTCATCTGACTGGGTGCGTGAAAGAAGGAACGCCGTGCCCATAACCACGCCTACCTTGGCAAATTCGGAAGGTTGAATGGTGATGAAGCCGAGGTCAATCCATCGGGCTGCGTCATTGACATCGGAGCCTTTGAGCAGCACCCATAGCAGCATGCCTATCGATGCCGGAACCAATACAAAAGGTACTGCCTTGTAGAAGCGGTAGGGCACGAGATGAAAGCCGTAGACAACAATGAAGCCTAACAGCAGGTTGACGCTGTGCCCACGTATGGGCGACCAGAAATGCTCTTTGTCATACGTGAGCATACTCGCTGCGCTGAACACCTCCACCACGGAGATGAGTAGCAGAATCATAAACACGACCCAGACGACCTTGTCGCCACGAAATACCCGATTGAGAAACTCCATACCCTTGTACCTGATGTTTTGTTGGCTAATGAATAAACGATGTGCGAAGATACAAAAATAATCAGCAACGCCAATGCAGAACAAACGATTTATTCAACATTCAGGTAGAATTAGACGAATAAGTCATTTTTTTACGCTACCTTTACACTCCATTTCGATAATCGCATAAATAAGGACACAAGAGCTATGGATATTGATGCTATCAAGTCAGTCTACTTCGTCGGTGCAGGCGGCATCGGCATGAGCGCACTGGTGCGCTACTTCCTCTCTTTGGGCAAGACGGTGGCCGGGTATGACCGCACAGCGAGCGAGCTTACCGAACGCCTCAACACCGAAGGGGCTGCCATACACTACGAGGACAACGTGACACTCATCCCCGAGAGCTGCCGCGACAAGGAGCACACCCTGGTGGTATACACGCCAGCCGTGCCACAAGACCACAGCGAGCTCACATGGTTGCGCGATCAGGGCTTCGAGATACAGAAGCGTGCCCAGGTGCTGGGTACCATCACCCGCAGTCGCAGAGGGCTGTGTGTGGCGGGCACACACGGCAAAACGACCACATCGTCGATGGCGGCACACCTCGTATACAATTCGTATGTAGGTACTACAGCCTTCCTCGGTGGCATATCGCAGAACTACGGCACCAACCTGTTGCTCTCGCAGGAGAGCGACTACGTGGTCATCGAGGCCGACGAGTATGACCGCTCGTTCCATCAGTTGCGCCCCTACATGACGGTAATCACCTCGACCGACCCCGACCATCTCGACATCTATGGCACGCCCGAGGCCTATTGGGAGAGTTTCGAGAAGTACACCTCGCTCATCCAGCCGGGCGGAGCACTCATTATCCACGAAGGGCTGGAGATTACGCCGCGCGTACAGGAGGGCGTGAACATATACACCTACTCGAGACACAGCGGCGACTACCACGCCGAGAACATCCGCATTGGCGGGGGAGAAATCATCTTTGACTACGTACACCCCAAGGGAATTGTCAAGGATATCAAACTGGGCGTCCCCCTAAGCGTAAACATAGACAACGGCATCGCAGCAATGGCAATGGCTCAGCTCGCGGGAGTCACCGACGAAGAGTTGCGCAAGGGCATGGCAACCTTCCGTGGTGTGGAGCGCCGATTCGACTTCAAGCTCAAGACAGACACGAAGGTATACCTGAGCGATTACGCCCACCATCCTGCCGAGATACGTCAAAGCGCACACTCCATTCGCGAGCTCTACGCAGGACGCAAGCTGACAGCCATATTCCAACCGCATCTCTACTCACGCACACAGGATTTCTACCGCGAGTTTGCCGAGAGCCTCTCACTCTTCGACGAGGTCATCCTCACCGACATCTACCCCGCACGTGAGGCCCCCATCCCCGGCGTTACCAGCGCACTCATCTATGACAACCTCGCACCACAAGTGCAAAAATCATTCATACAGAAGAAAGATATGCTTGATACCGTCAAGGCTAAAAAAGAAGAAATAGAGGTTCTCGTAACCTTGGGGGCAGGAGACATCGAGAACTACGCAGCAGAGATAACAGAGATTCTGAAAAACTGACCATTGTACTATGAAGAAAGTACTGACAACCATCGTACTCATCCTACTGGCAGGCTACATCGCGTTTGCCGCCATTACCCTTTGCAACAAGCCGGCCAACCAAGCGTGCGCAGGCATACGGCTGGAAATACGCGACAGTCTGAAAGCGGGACTCATGACCACGCGCGACATCGCCACCCTGCTGACCAAGAACAACCTTAACCCCACAGGCAAGCCACTCGACGAGGTGAGTCTGAAGGCTATAGAGGAGGTACTGGACGCATCACCGGTCATCGCCTCCAGCGAATGCTACAAGACCATAAGCGGCCATATTGTCGTGAAAGTGGAATGCCGCCGTCCCATCCTGCGCGTTATTGCTGATGGCTACGACAGTTACTATATCGACGAGGAGGGCGAAGTGATGGAACATATAGGCAAGGCTGTATACGTGCCTGTAGCCACCGGACATATCACCCGGGAGTTTGCCAAGGAAAGGCTGATCGAACTCGCACAGTACCTCCGCGGCAACGAGTTGTGGAACGCACAGATAGAACAGATTTACGTCACTCCGCGTAAAGAGATAGAACTGATACCGCGCGTGGGCAACCATATCATTGCACTGGGACCTCCGGGCGACTATGCCCACAAGTTCGAAAAGTTGCAAACCTTCTATGAGAAAGGACTCAACGAAGTGGGTTGGGACCGCTACTCGCGCATTGACATCGGCCACGGCAATCAAGTAGTGGCAACAAAAAGATAGATGTACCTGAAAAAGTAAAGCCTACCAATTATCAAGATGGTAGGCTCTACTAAGAAGATGGGGATTAGCCTTTACGCCTGAATCCCGAATGCCTCGCGTAGCACCTCCTTGTCGTCGAAGTGGTGCTTCACGCCCTTCACATCTTGATAGGTCTCGTGGCCCTTGCCGGCTACGAGAATGACATCGCCCTTCTCTGCGAGCATGCAGGCAGTACGGATGGCTTCGCGGCGGTCTACGATGGAGAGCACCGAGGAGCGTTGCGCAGGGGTGAGCCCTTCGAGCATGTCATTGATAATGTCCTGCGGCTCCTCGAAGCGGGGGTTGTCGCTGGTGATGATGACCTTGTCGCTGCCCTTCACCGCCTCCTGTGCCATAATGGGCCGCTTGCCCTTGTCGCGGTTGCCACCGGCACCCACAACGGTGAAGACTTTTCCCTTGCCACCCAGTACCTCATGGATTGCACTCAGGACATTGGTGATAGCATCGGGCGTGTGGGCATAATCGACAATAGCGACAAATCCCTTGGGAGAATGCAACGCATCAAAACGTCCGCTGACGGGGCGCAGGGTGCTGAGCAGGGTGAGTACCTCTTCGGGGCGTTTGCCGAGAAGGATGGCAGTGCCGTAAACGGCGAGCAGGTTGCTGGCGTTGAAGCGACCGATAAACTGGACGAAGACCTCCACATTATTGATGTCAAGCAACATGCCGTCGAAGTAGTGCTCGAGGATGCGACCCTTGAAGTCGGCCAGACTGCGCAAGGAATAGCTGTAGACCTTGGCACGGGTGTTCTGCGTCATCACCAATCCGTTCTTGTCATCAGCATTGGTCACCACGAACGCCTCCTTGGGCATCGCATCGAAGAAGGCTTTCTTGGCACGCAGGTAGTTATCCACCGTCTTGTGGTAGTCCATGTGGTCACGTGTAAGGTTAGTGAAGATACCGCCGGCAAACTTCAGACCTCCAATGCGGTGCTGCGCTACGGAGTGCGAGCTCACCTCCATAAACACATATTTGCAACCCTCATCGGCCATACGGCCGAGCAGGGCGTTGAGCGTAATGGCATCTGGCGTGGTGTGCTCGGTGGGGATGGCTTCATCGTCGATATAGTTGCACACGGTAGAGATGAGTCCTACCTTGTAACCCATAGCGCGAAACATATTATATAATAAGGTGGCGATGGTGGTCTTTCCGTTGGTGCCGGTAACACCAATGAGGCGCACTTTCTCAGTGGGGTGTCCGTTGAATGCTGTAGCGATGGGGCCTACCGCCTCTTCGCTATCGGCTACTCGTACGTAGGTGACGCCTTCAGCCAACGTCTCGGGCAACTGCTCACACACGACGGCTGCTGCACCCTTGTCGATGGCGCCCTGTATGTATCGGTGCCCATCGACCTGCGTACCGCGCATGGCTACGAAGAGATGCCCCCCGGCAATGCGGCGGGAGTCGATATGCACGTCGGCAATGTTGCATCTGGCATCGCCTATGATTTCTTCTACACGTATTCCTTTGATGATGTCTGTAAGTAACATAGTATCTGCATTCTTTTACTTCAACGTCAAATAGATAATCTGTCCCTTGCGTGCTGCGCTACCGGGCTGTATGCTCTGTGAGCGCACCTTTCCTCTGCCCGAGAGACGCACACTGAGGCCGCACGACTCGAGCATGTAGACGGCATCCTTGGCACCGAGTCCTCTTACATTGGGCACCTTGCCCTGAGCAGGGTCGAAGGCAGAACCGGTGAAGAGCACATCACCCTCACGGCTCTCTGCGTTGCCCCATACGGGCTTGTCGGAGTGGTACGAGGTGGAAGCATCCCACTCGGTGGGGATGTCGAGTTCATCGAGCACGTAACGTGCATCGGCAATGTTGCCCTTCATTACGGTGGGGATGAAGACAGCGGTAGAGTCGCGCAGTTCATCAATATCGCGTTCTTCGTCACGTGCCATGATGCGCTTGGCTATCTCGCCAAAGACAACACCAGCCACGCCACCGCCCGAGATGAGTCCGCCGCGCGTCTGGATAGAGACGATGCAGGTGTACTTGGGGGCATCGGCAGGGAAGAATCCGCAGAACGAGAGCTGATGACCGCCGCCCCTGAGCTGTCCGCCCGAGGCTATCTGTGCCGTACCGGTCTTGCCCGCTACAAGGAAGTTGTCCGACTTGGCTTGACGGCCGAGGCCCGTAGGCTCGTTCACCACCATGGTGAGCATCTTGGTAATGTCATTGAGTGCCTGATCTGAGGCTATCTTGTCGATGAGCACTTCGGGCTTAAACTCCTCGACCACGTGACCATCTTCGAGGATGGCCGACACAAGGCGCGGCTTCATGAAGGTTCCGCCGTTGGCTATGGCGTTGTAGAACGACACGATGTTGATGGGGGCTATCTGTGTCTCGTAGCCGATGGACATCCAAGGAAGTGCTGTGCGCGACCAATTGCTCTTGTCCTTCTTGGGATATCGTATGACCGGCTTTCCCGTACCGGGCAGCAGGGGAAAGTGGGTGGCCAATCCCATGCGGTGGAGCCCTTCGACGAATTTCTCGGGTTCGTCCTTGTAGTTCTCGTCGATGAGGCGTGCGGTACCCACGTTGGATGAGTACATCAGCACTTGCGGCACGCTGAGTACGCCATAGGCAGAAGCTTTGTTCCAGTTATGATCGCGCATCGTAGCCGAGCCGAACTTATAGAGTCCCTTGTTGGCGTCCACCGAGTCGTTGAAGCTGATTTTCTTATCGTGCAATGCCACGAGCAGCGAGGCCGTCTTGAAGGTCGAACCTGGTTCGAGGATGTCGGTGAGGGCATTGTTCTTGGTTTCGGCATAACCACCGCTCTCGAGACGGTTCATATTGACCATAGCCTTGATATCGCCCGTAGCCACCTCCATTACCACCACTACGCCAGTGCGTGCATCGCCCTTGTACTCTTCGTTCTGCTTGCGCAGCATGTCGAGCAGTGCCTTCTCGGCAATGTCCTGTATCTCTACGTTGAGAGTAGTCTTCACATCGTAACCGTCGGTGGCGGGCTCATCGACGATGGTGAGCACATCGCGATTCACCTTCTTGCGGTGTCCCAGTCCCGGTTCGCCGCGCAGGTAGCCGTCATAGGCAAGTTCGACACCATTCTTAGCCGAATCTTTGGCGGCATACACGTCGCCCAAAGTGCGGCGTGCGAGCGAGCCGTATATCTTCTTACGCTCGATGTTGTTCTCGGTAAAGAAGCCTCCTGTACCGGGACTCATGCAGAGCACGGGCAGCTTTTTTATCTCCTTGTACTGGGCATACGACACGCGCTTGGGGTATATCTTGCAGTAGCGGCTGCGCTGGACACGCCCCTTCTCGAAGGTACGGCGAAACTCCTCGGCACTCTTGTCGGGAAGTACGCGGTGCAGCCCCTCGCATATCTCGGTCATGTTTTCCTTGAGCAGCGAGTCGCGGCGATGCTGTGCCTTGATGCGGCGTGCCTCGTCACGGTCGCTCACCATGAAGTCCATGAACAACATATACTGCGGCACGCTGCTGGCCATAAGCAGGCCGTCGTCGCTGAGTATATTGCCCCGCTTGGGAGGGATGCTTACGCTGTCGACCACCGAGCGGTTGGCCACCTCGCGCCAATAGTTGCGTTCAAACACCATGATTGACAGCGCCTTGAGCAGTATCGCCAAGCCTACTACCGCCATGATGATGATGATGGAGAAGTAGCGTGTAATTATCTTTTTGTCTTTGGGTCTCTGCATAGTCCTATTTCCTTATTACTACCGGTGCCTTATCGGGCATCTTCAGTTCACTGCCCTGCGCCACGATGAAGCGCTGGATATTCGACTCGCGGCTCTTCTCCATCAGCTCGCTCGAGCGGGCCAATGCCTCATACTTCACATCCTCAAGTTCGGAGCGGAGGTGCTGTATCTGCACCTGCTCCTGCTGGAAGGCATAACGGTTGCTCACATACACGATGATAAGCGCAAACACCAGAAGGATAAGCCCCAGGTGGCGCTGCAAGAAAGGGCTCAGCAGCATGTCGCCGTCGAACCACGCCTTGATATTTCTCTTTTTCTTCGGTTTTGCCATAGTCTATCTTTTTTCTCCTATCCTCAACTTCGCACTGCGCGAGCGCGGGTTCTGCTCCTGCTCCTCGCGACCGGCTACCGCCACCTTGCCCACCATGCGGTAGGGCGACGGCTTGGTGCCATAGATGTCCTGCTCCACGCGGCCCTCTACATTGCCCGTCTTCATGAGGTTCTTCACCAGTCGGTCTTCGAGCGAATGGTAGGTGAGCACCACGAGTCGTCCACCCGGGCGCAGCAGTTCGGTTGCCGATTGCAACATCTCCTTCAGCGCCTCCATCTCCTCATTCACCTCGATGCGCAGGGCTTGGAACAACTTGGCCATTTCCTTCTTCTCGCGGTCGCGTCCGAAGAGGCGTTTCACCGTTTCATACAACTGTCCCGTGGTCTCTATGGGAGCCACGGCACGCGCCTTCACGATGACCGATGCCAGCTTGCGACTGTTGAGCAGTTCGCCATAGAGGTAGAACACCTCGGCCAGACGCTCCTCATCGTAGGTGTTCACCACATCGGCAGCCGTGAGGCCGTCGCGGCGGTTCATGCGCATGTCGAGCTTGGCATCAAAGCGGAACGAGAAGCCCAGCTCGCCCTCGTCGAACTGATGGCTCGACACGCCAAGGTCGGCCAACACACCATCGAGCTGCTCCACGCCGTGGTAGCGCATCCAGTTCCTCAGGTAGCGGAAGTTGCTGCGCACGAAAGTAAAGCGCCCGTCATCCACGACATTGCGCTCGGCATCGGCATCCTGGTCGAAGCTATAGAGATGCCCCGCAGCATCCATGCGGCGCAATATCTCACGCGAGTGACCACCGCCACCGAAGGTCATGTCGGCATACACACCACCCTCCCCGATGGCCAGCCCATCGACCGTCTCGTGCAACATCACAGGGATATGATAGGGTATGTTTGTATCTATAGTTTCCATAATATGGACAAAGTTAGTGCAAGGCAAGTGGAAATGCAAATTTATTTGGTATTTCATTCACCTTGTACTACATTTAGCTTGCTCACGCAAGCAGAATGTAGGCTACACCTCAGAAATACTCAAATAAATTTGGTATTTCATTCGGTTTGCACTACATTTGCATAATTTAACATGCCAATACTATGCGAAAACTCCGTAAGATACACCTCCATCAGGAGGGCACACGCCAGCTGACAATAGGATTCTTTGTTTGGCTCATCGTCAATGCGGTGACCTATTACTTTACCTACCCTGAGCTGCGCTGGCTGTTCATCCTCATCGCAACGTTCACCACTACCATATACCTGCTGCTGGTCAACTTCTTCCGCTGTCCACCGCGCCGCTTCCCCGGTGAAGACACCGAAGGTATCGTCGTTGCCCCCGCCGATGGCAAGGTAGTGGTCATCGAGGAGGTGGAGGAGCCCGACTACTTCCACGACCGTCGCTTGCAGATATCCATCTTCATGAGTCCGCTCAACGTGCATGCCAACTGGTACCCCGTGGACGGTGTAGTGAAAGAGGTGCGCCACGACAATGGCAAATTTCACCGTGCCTTCCTGCCCAAGGCCAGCACCGACAACGAGCGTTCGATGGTAGTCATCGAGACTCCCGATGGCCGCGAGGTAATGGTGCGCCAGATTGCCGGAGCCATGGCACGCCGCATCGTGACCTATGCCAAGCCCGGTGACGAGAGCTTCATCGACGAGCACTTCGGATTCATCAAGCTCGGCTCACGTGTCGACGTATACCTCCCCGTAGGTACCGAGGTGTGCGTCACCATGAACCAGAAGACCACAGGAAACCAAACCATATTGGCAAAGCTGAAATAGTCGTGTCATGCTGAACCTTCAGGTCGACGCCCGAAAGAGGCCTAAGTCAACACAGTGAAGCATCTCGCGCATGCCATTGAGATTCATCACGCTGTCCAGGATGACAGTATAAATCACTAAACCAACTGCATATGCGCCGCCACATTCCCAACACCATCACTTGCTGCAACCTGCTCTCAGGATGCATAGCAGCAGTTTACGCCTTCGAGGGTGTCTACCCGATAGCCTTCGCCTGCATCATCATGGGAGCCGTGTTCGACTTCTTCGACGGTCTCTCGGCACGTGCCTTGGGAGTAAGCTCTCCCATAGGCAAGGAGCTCGACTCGCTGGCCGATGTCATCACCTTCGGCCTTGCTCCCGCCACGATGGTATTCAGTTGGCTGCGCGAATGTGCTGATGCCCATTTAGACATGTTGGCAGCTTTCGCTGTTCCCTTCTTCGCCTTTCTCTTAGTGGCTTTCTCGGCACTCCGTTTAGCCAAGTTCAACGTGGATGAGCGTCAGACCAGTTCGTTCATCGGTCTGCCCACCCCTGCCAACGCCCTCTTCTGGGGCGCATTGGTCATCGGTTCGCATGACAAGATAGTGGCCGCTCCCTATGGATGGTTACTCGTGCTCGCTTTAGTAGGGCTCTTTTCATGGCTCCTCGTAGCCGAGATACCCATGTTCTCGCTCAAGTTCAAGAACCTCTCATGGAAGAGCAACCGCACCGCCTATATCTTCCTCCTTGTCAGCATCGTGCTGCTCATCGTGCTCGGCATCACAGGCCTCTCGGCCGTCATCGGCTGGTACATCATTCTGTCAATATTGACACAAAAAAGGGCATAATCCACTGCGTGAACCTTCGTGGCACGCCATTTGTCATATACCTTACCGAACTATATATTGACAAATCTATGTTTGCAGGATTCTTCTTCATGATATTCCTCAGCTTCCTGTTCATTATTATAATAGGAGGCTCCATCATACGTGGCATCCTGGGTCTGCTCTTCGGGCGCAAACCCTTCCGCCACACCTATGGCCCTACGCACGGAGGTAACTACCGCACAGATGGGACGCAACAGCAGCAGACACGCCAGTCGCAATCGCAACAGACAACCGCCACCGATGGCAAGAAACGCGAAAAGATATTCGACAAGAGCGATGGCGAGTACGTAGACTTTGAGGAGATAAAGTAAAAAGCATGCCTCTGACATTCCACCGCATCCACCTCGCCGAGACCGACTCCACCAACCGCTACGCCCGTGAGAGCGTAGCGCGGCACACCACGGCACTCGTCACCGCCGACCATCAGAGCGCAGGACGCGGACAACGCGGCAACTCGTGGGAGTCCGAGGCTGGGAAAAACCTCCTCTTCACCCTCGCCCTGCCTATTCGAAGCATCGCGGCCGGCGAGCAGTTCGTCATCAGCGAGCTCATCGCCGTAGCCCTCTGCGAAGTGCTGAGCCGATACACGTCAGGCATCTGCATCAAATGGCCCAACGACATCTACTATAAAGACAAGAAACTGAGCGGCATCCTCATCGAGCACGACATCGAGGGTAGCCACATCGCACGTAGCCTCATCGGCGTAGGCCTCAACGTCAACCAGATCCGCTTCATCAGTGACGCACCCAACCCCATATCGCTCGTTCACATCCTCGGGCACGACGTGGAGCGCGAACCGCTACTGCAGGCCATCACCAATCGCTTCACCGAGTTCTACGAGGAGTACACCTCCCCCACCCCGACACTCTGCCGAGACGAGCTACACCATCGCTACACCCGCCTCCTCTACCGCCGCGGCATCCCAGCCGAATACCGCGATGCCAACGGAGTGTTTATCGCCACCTTACGCCACGTAGAGCATGACGGCCACCTCATACTCGAAGACGAGCAGGGCGTACAGAGAAAGTATCTATTCAAAGAGGTAGAATATATTATTTAGAGGCATCCACCAATGCCTTGGCCACGATAAGGTCGTACGGCGTGGTGAGTTTGATGTTCTCGCGGTTGCCATCCACGAGGAGTACGGCGTGACCGAGAGCCTCCACTACCGAAGCATCGTCGGTGAACGCCTCACAGAAGGGCTGCTCGTAGGCACGGCGCAGCAAGGAGGCACGGAACGTCTGGGGTGTCTGTACCAGTCGGTAGGCATCGCGAGGAACAGTGACACTTTGGAAGTTGAGAGTTGCCTCCGGGTGACGAGTGTCACCTTCTGCGCCATCCTCTCTTACCAACTGCCTCACCGTCTCCACCACGGGAATCACGGGCACAACGGCACCATGAGCCTCCGCCTCGCGGTAGCACGCCTCGATGACCCCGCGCGCCACGAAGGGGCGTACGCCATCGTGCACAGCCACCAACGCCTCATCGGCATCGACCAGCGCCAAGCCGCTTTGCACCGAGTGGAAACGCGTAGCCCCCCCGTCGGCAATGCGGTGAGGCACACGGAAATCATACTCGCGGCACAACTCTTGCCAGTAGGGCTGATGGTCGCGCGGGAGCACGAGCACTATTTCTATGTTGCTATCGTACGCATGGAACGTGTCGAGCGTACGCATCAGCACAGGACGCCCCTCGACGGGGATGAATTGCTTGGGCAGCTCGCCGCCCATGCGCAGGCCCTTGCCACCGGCTACGATGATTGCATACTTTTTCATTAGTGAAAAGATTCTTTCAGTGCCATGCAGAACGTAGTGAAGCATCTCGCAATCGTATCTAATGTAGACTCCTTTGGAAAGATAAATCTACCGTCGTCGCAACCGACGCTAATGTTCGGCATCGACCCTGCGCGAGATCCTTCACTTCGTTCAGGATGACACGTCCTATTCAGATCAAACAAACTGCATTCCCTCACGTAATCCATCGGTCACGTTCACGCCACAGAAGTGCTCCACAAAGGTGAAGCCCAGCTCCCATGCCGCAGCAGGACCGCAAGCCGTAAACACATTACCGTCGATGGTCACCTGAGCTGCGGTATAGTCGGCCCCCGTCATCCTCTCCTCGAAGCCCGGATAACACGTTGCCTGCTTGCCCTTGAGCAAGCCCAATCCGCCAAGCACGAGCGGAGCCGCACAGATGGCCGAGACGATGACATCGCCCTGGGCCGCCTTCGCCACGAGCAACCGACCCAAGCCCTCATGCGCCTCAAGGTTCGTAGCGCCGGGCAGTCCGCCGGGCAGGAAGAGCAATGCAGCATCGGCATAGTCCGCGGCATCGAACGCCACGTCGGCGACTACGGGTATGCCATGCGCACCCTTCACCACAAGATTATCGGTGACAGACACCGTCGTCACCGCCAGGCCGGCACGGCGCATCACATCTACAGGAGCCAACGCCTCAATCTCTTCAAAGCCGTCGGCAAGGAATACATACATCGTCTTCATACTATCACTTCGGTTTTTGTTGTCGGTACAAAGATACGATTTATCCATTACAAGCAACTATATATAAACAAAAAAGTAAGCATCTATAACCATTCTCTCACCGAAAAAGTGTAATTTTGTACTCAAATAGAATAACAGACAATGAAACAACAATCACAAGTGATTTTCGAGCGCAACACGGTGGAGTTTGTCACCGTGGCCGCCGAGTTCTGTGCCTTCATCGAGCGCAGCGAAGGACAGAAGCGTGACGAGTTTGTCGACACACTGCTCAAGATACTACCTTTATTATATATAAAGGCCTCGATGCTGTCCGAGTGTGAGGTGATGGGCGAGGATGGGCTCGAAGCCTTCGTCACCGAAGACGACTACGAGGTGATACGCATCAACCTACAGGAGGTGCTCGCCGACCGTGACGACTACCTCGACGTGTTCGTTGAAGAGATGAAGTACAGCGACACGCCCATACGCAAGAGCATCGCCGAGGACTTGGCAGACATCTACCAGGTGGTGAAGGACTTCGTGTGCCAGTTCCGCAGTGGTCTCAACGAGACCATGCACGATGCGCTGGCGCAGTGCCGCGCACTCTTTATCGAGTATTGGGGACAGACGTTGGTGAACACCATGCGCCCCCTGCACGAGGTGAAGTACAACAGTGACAGCGAAGAAAACGAAGACAACGAATACGATGATTGATATCAAGAGTAACATCGCCAAGGCCGACATAGCACAGATGCCACCCGAACTCTTCGGTGGGCGCATCATCGTGATACACTCTGCCGCCGATGTGGAGAAGGCCGTGGCATACCTCAAGGGGCAGCCCATCCTCGGCATCGACACGGAGACGCGACCCAGCTTTGCCAAAGGACGCACCTATGAGGTGGCACTCATGCAAGTGTCTACCGAGGACACCTGCTTCCTCTTCCGCCTCAACTATATCGGTATGCCCGACGCATTAGTTGGGCTCCTGCAAGACGGCCGCCAACTGAAGGTGGGGCTCTCGCTGCGCGACGACATACAGCGCCTACAAGCCAAGCACCGTTTCGAGCCGCGCGGGTTCCTCGATCTGCAGACCTACATGAAAGAAATGGGCATTGAGGCACAGAGCCTACAGAAGATATACGCCTTGCTCTTCGAAAAGAAGATATCCAAGTCGCAGCGCCTCACCAACTGGGAAGCCGACGTGCTCACCGACCGTCAGAAAGCCTACGCCGCCACCGACGCTTGGGCATGCGTACGCATATACAAGCACATGGAAGAGCTGAAGCACAAGCAGAACTACCGGATTATTGAAGCAAATATATAGTTGTGTCATCCTGAACGAAAGTGAACCTTTAGGTCGACGCCCGTAGGGGCCGAAGTCAAGGACCCCTCACCTGCATTGCACGAGATGCTTCACTACACTCAGCATGACACGAAAGGTTGAGAACTTAAAACAATAATTCATAATTCACCATTCAGAATTATCATCATGTACAAGACAGTATACTTGAGAAAAGGCAAAGAAGAGTCGCTCGGACGTTTCCATCCCTGGGTGTTCTCCGGTGCCATACATCATATTGACGGTCGACCCGAAGAGGGCGACGTAGTGCGTGTCATCAGTGCCGACGGCCGTTTCCTTGCCGTAGGACACATACAGATAGGCAGCATCGCCGTGCGCGTACTCTCGTTTGAAGACATCACCATAGACCATTCGTTCTGGAAAGAACGTCTAAGCGCTGCATACGATGTGCGCAGGAGCATCTTTGGAGCACAATTGGCAACAAATAATTCGGAATTCAAAATTCAGAATTTAAAATACACCGATGCCTTCCGCCTCGTTCACGGTGAGGGTGACGGGCTGCCCGGCCTTGTCATCGACGTATACAACCGCACCGCCGTGATGCAGGCCCACTCGGTAGGCATACACGTGAGCCGGCACGAGATTGCCGACGCACTGGCCGAAGTGCTTGACGGCGTAGTAGACAACATCTACTACAAGTCGGAGAACACCCTGGCCTACAAGGCATCGGAGGATGGCGGCAACGGCTTCCTCAAAGGTAGCCTGGCTACGGCCGACGACATCGCCACAGAGAACGGGCTGCGCTTCCATGTAGACTGGCTCGGTGGACAGAAGACGGGCTTCTTCGTCGACCAGCGCGAAAACCGTGCCCTGCTCGAGCACTACTCACAGGGGCGCAAGGTGCTCAACATGTTCTGCTACACCGGCGGATTCTCCTTCTATGCCATGCGTGGCGGTGCCGAGTTGGTACACTCGGTAGACTCCTCATCGCGTGCCATCGACATCACCCGTGCCAACGTGGAGCTCAACTTCCCCGGTGATGCCCGCCACGAAGCCTTTGCCGAAGATGCCTTCAAGTACCTCGACCGCATGGGCGATCAGTACGACCTCATCATCCTCGACCCACCGGCCTTTGCCAAGCACAAGGATGCCCTGCGCAATGCCCTCATGGGCTACCGCAAGCTCAATGCCAAGGCATTCGAGAAGATACGCCCCGGCGGCATCCTCTTCACTTTCTCCTGCTCACAGGTGGTGACGAAGGACAACTTCCGCACGGCCGTGTTCACCGCTGCAGCCATGTCGGGTCGCCGCGTACGCATCCTGCACCAGCTCACCCAGCCTGCCGACCACCCCGTCAGCATCTATCACCCTGAGGGTGAGTATCTTAAGGGATTGGTTCTCTACGTTGAGTGAAGAATCACGCATAAAGGCACAGATTGCAAAGAGCGGTTTTGTTAACCGCTCTTTGCAATTTTTCGGCCTCATATACAGAAAAAACGTAGACAAAGTATAAATAGTGTTATTTCTACACTTTTTGTCGTCCGATGTCTTGCAGGTTCGGGATTTATCCGTACCTTTGCAATGTGTTTTTCATGGTATTAGATTTTTAAAGTTGGAAGATTGGTCGTCGGGATGACGACCTTCTTTTTTTATGCCCTTTTTTACAACAATATATAAAAAAACATTATCTTTGCGGTAGAGAACAACGTTAACACAATACAACTATGGACAAACTTATCGACGAACTCATCGCGCTGTCGTTTGCCGAAGATATAGGCGACGGCGACCACACCACCCTTTCGTGTATCCCTGCCGACGCCATGGGCAAGCAGCGCCTCATCATCAAGGAGGAGGGCATCATTGCCGGCGTAGAGATGGCACGCCGTATCTTCCACCGTTTCGACCCCGAGATGAAGATGGAGGTATACATCAACGACGGTGCTCACGTGAAGCCCGGTGATGTAGCCTTCGTTGTAGAGGGCAAGGTGCAGAGCCTGTTGCAAACCGAGCGCCTCATGCTCAACGTGATGCAGCGCATGAGCGGCATTGCCACCATCACCAATGAATATGTAAAACTGCTCGAAGGCACCAAGTGCCGCGTGCTCGACACCCGCAAGACTACGCCCGGTATGCGTATCATGGAGAAGGATGCCGTACGCATCGGCGGCGGATGCAACCACCGCATCGGTCTCTTCGACATGATACTCCTCAAGGATAACCACGTGGACTTCGCCGGCGGCATTCCTCAAGCCGTAAACCGCGCCAAGGAGTACTGCAAGGCCAAGGGCAAGGACCTCAAGATTGAAGTAGAGGTACGCAACTTTGACGAGCTGAACCAGGTGCTCGCTCTCGACGGTGTACACCGCGTGATGCTTGATAACTTTAACGTGGAAAACACCCGCAAGGCCGTAGAAATGGTAGGCGGACGCATCGAAGTGGAATCATCGGGAGGCATCACCTTCGACACCATCCGCTCCTATGCCGAGTGCGGCGTCGACTACGTATCGGTAGGTGCACTCACCCACTCGGTGAAAAGTCTTGACATGAGTTTCAAGGCTTGCTGATAGAGCAAACCATCATAAAAGAAATGCCCTGCCTCACCAGAGACAGGGCATTTCTTTCACTGTTTATTTCCACAAGTCACGCCAAGTGCCACGATACCAGTTTGCCAAATCCGGGGTTCATCGCCAACCGCACCTTCTTAATCTATGTGACATAGAGTAAGGTATCGTACTCTATAAGTTTTAGGGGGGGGGGGGACGACCTTACTCCTCCACACGAAGCAGTGCCCCGGTAGCAGGGTCGAGCATCACCTTGATGTTTTTCTTCTTGGTAAGCAGCGTAGATGAGAGGGTCTCGGTGTGGCCGAGCTGAGCCAGCGAAAGTACTGCATCGGCCAGAGTACGGGTATTGGTATAGACCTTCACGTTGGCTTTGCCGGGAAGGATGTAGACGAGCCCGTCCTGCAAATTGGCATTCTTGCCTTTCTTGCCCTTTACTGCGACCTCGGCTGCTCCGACAGCAGGCACGGGAATGGCCTGCTTGCATTTAACATCGATGTAGAGGGGAGCGCCGGCAAGGTCATCGCCATGTAGGAGGCCGAGTTTGCGGGAGAAGCGTCCGAGGATGACTTTCTCGACCGCCCCTTCAGGGATTACCTGATAGGTCTGCCTGGAGGTCTCAGTAGTGGTTGTACCTGTGAAGAGTTGCGTAAAGGCCTGCTCTTGTTCATCGAGACCGGCAAGTATGATTTGCAACGACTCGGCATCCTTGGGCATATGTTCATTCTGCCCGCGTATGATGAGGTTCCTGCTTTCACGTATATTGTATATCTCCTTGGACACGAGCTCGGCGAGTTTGGCCTTGGAGCCGGCCATGAGCATCTCCTCGGTCATATAGGAATGGGATGACGGCTTCACCCCCTCCTCTGCAGATGGGTCTGATGCCACAGCAGCAGGGCGCGGTCTGGAAGAAGCAACATTGATGGCCTGCAATATGCCCGACTCAGTGAGCGTGACTAACGGAGCTACGCTATTGGACGCAAAAAGGATGTGATAGAGCTTCGACTCATCGGGCAGGCCTTCTGTGTCAATCGCTACCGACTGTATCGTGTGGTAGCAGTCTTCCTTATCAGAGATGCCCGTGATGCGCAGATAGCGGTCGGCATATTGGCACAACTCTCCAGGGATATAGGTAGTCTTCACCGTAGTGATGCTGATGTTGATGGCAGTCTTGGGGAGGTAGTATGCCGCGCCCTCGGTAGAGACACCGGGGGTATAGGTAGTGACAGTAGTCTGGGCCATGGCAGTCATACTGCAAAGGAGCATGAACGTAGCAGTAAGAAATGATTTCATCTGATATGCGTGTCTTTATCGTTTTCGAGCCATAAAGGTAGTGCATTTTTCCGGTATGTTCTACTATTTAGACTTTTTTAAGCGATATTTCTTGATGTTCGACAAAAAACATTCCCTACTTTAGCCGTAATTCGGGAATTTTACCTACTTTTGTGGTAATTTCGTGCAATATGTGAATCAAGAACTAAGCATCTAATATAATACATATATACATAGCACTATGTTGAACATTGTTATTTTCGGAGCCCCCGGCTCAGGTAAAGGTACCTACAGCGCCCGTTTGGTAGACACATTCAAGTTGGACCATATCTCTACCGGCGATGTGCTACGCGCAGAGATTAAGAACGGCACAGAACTGGGTAAGATTGCCCAGGGATATATCGACAACGGACAGCTCATCCCCGATGAACTCATGATCGGTATCCTCGCCAGTGCATACGATAGTTTCAAGGGCAGCAAGGGCGTCATCTTCGACGGATTCCCCCGCACCATCGCCCAAGCCGAAGCTCTGAAGAAGATGCTCGAGGAGCGTGGAGAGAAAATCTCGGCCATGATCAACCTCGAGGTAAGCGAAGACATCCTCATGGCCCGCCTGCTGCGCCGCGCCACACTCGAAGGCCGCGCCGACGACAACGAAGAGACCATCAAGAAACGCTTTGCCGTATACCACAACCAGACGGCTCCGCTCATCGAGTGGTTCAAGGGACAGGGTGTGTTCAATGGATTCACCTACACCGATGAGATTGGCCTCGAGGGTATGGTGAAGAACATTACTGAGTATGTGAATACAATTGTGTAATCTTTATAGGAGTTGAAGGGAGTAAAATGGAGAAAACTGGAGTCAAATGCCGATAGTTATTACGCGCGTTAAAAACTATTGGCCTTTATCTCCCCAAGGAGCAAAGCGACCAACTCCCTTTTACTCCCTTTAACTACAAATGTAAACTCTGTGGCTGAAACAAACTTTGTCGATTACGTAAAGATATATTGCCGTTCGGGCAAGGGAGGGCGTGGCAGCACACACATGCGCCGTGTGAAGTACAACCCCAACGGCGGTCCCGATGGCGGTAACGGCGGTCGTGGCGGACACATCATCCTGCGCGGCAACCGCAACTACTGGACCCTGCTACACCTGCGCTATGACCGCCACGCCTTTGCAGGGCACGGCGGCAACGGTTCCAAGAACAAGAGCAGCGGCAAGGATGGCGAGGACAAGAGCATAGAGGTTCCCTGCGGCACCGTGGTGTACAATGCCGAGACGGGTGCCTACCTATGTGACATCACCGAGCATGGGCAGGAGGTTATCCTGCTGCGTGGCGGCCGGGGCGGACTGGGCAACTTTAACTTTGCCACACCCACCCGTCAGGCTCCGCGCTTTGCACAGCCCGGTGAGCCCATGCAGGAGCTCACCGTCATCATGGAACTCAAGCTTCTGGCCGATGTAGGCCTCGTAGGCTTCCCCAATGCCGGAAAGTCGACCCTGCTTGCAGCTGTGTCGGCCGCCAAACCCAAGATTGCCAACTATCCCTTCACCACACTGGAGCCTAACCTCGGTATCGTATCGTACCGCGACAGCAAGTCGTTCGTCATGGCCGACATACCCGGCATCATCGAAGGGGCCAGCGCCGGCAAGGGACTCGGACTTCGTTTCCTGCGCCATATTGAGCGCAACTCGCTGCTGCTCTTCATGGTGCCCGGCGATGCCGAGGACATACGCAAGGAGTACGACATCCTGCTCAACGAGTTGGCGACCTTCAACCCCGATATGCTCGACAAGCAGCGCGTATTGGCCATCACCAAGTGTGACCTGCTCGATGACGAGCTCATCGAAATGCTCGAAGAGACATTGCCCGAGGGTATACCCCACGTATTCATCTCCTCAGTGACGGGATTAGGCATCTCGGTCTTGAAAGACATCCTGTGGAACGAACTCAACAAGGAGAACATCACCGCAGAACTCAGCAAGGACAGCCTCGTACACCGCGCCAAGGACATGAACAAATTGCAAGACGAGCTGCGTGCCATGGGGCAGGACGATGACATCACCGTCGAGTACGAGGACATCGACGAGGTAGAAGATTTCGAGTACGAGTTTGACGATGACTTTGAGTTTGATAACGAAGAGGAAGAAGGATAATTTTAGACTATTGTCATGCTGAACAAAGTGAAGCATCTCGCAAACGCCTCTTGCACAATACACTATGCGAGACCCTTCGTTTCACTCAGGATGACAGAACCCTATAAACTGACCATATGAACGGAGACGACATATTCACCAAAGGCATCATGTTCAAAAAGGTGGCCTCGGACCGCCCCAAAGAGGAGAAGGTGAAGACCAAGGCCAAGAAGAAGGCCTACATCACCGGCCAGCACCACTCGGCATCGGCCAAAATGAAAGCCGAGATACGCCGCAAACGTGCCAACAGACACAAAGGACAATAAAGAAAAAAGAGAAGCGCAATGAGGTCTCATTGCGCTTCTCTTTTTATCAATGTATGTATTTCTGGTTATTTACAATATATATGCCTTTGGACAGTCCATCAAATGATGTTGCACCTTTGCGCACCAGCCTACCATGCACATCATAGATGTCCGCCGGCCAGCACCCTCCCTGCAAGAGAGGAACGGCAACATGTGTCACTTGCTCTTCTGTAACCTCAAACCCGGCAGTCACACCAGCCAAGGAACGTTCCTTGGCATTTTCCGTAACGGCCAAAACATTTTCAACACTCAATGCATAAGTACCCGCTGACAAAGAGGATGTAGGACTCAACATCATGGAGAAAACCGGTCCTTCAGCATCCGCCATTGCGGTATTGTCCTGCGAATAGCCTATCACACGATACACATTGTCACTGACCCAACGGCCAGTCATCACAAATGCCCCTTCAGTACGATACGAGAGCGTGATAGCCATATCTCCATCAGACAATGTAAAGGCTTCAGGCAACACAATATCCATCGAATAGGCAATATAAGGCGTGGTATTGGTAAGCGAAACGGTTGCACACCACTCCGTTTCCGACAAGCCGACTTCCACGCTCAACGCATCAGTTTCAGAGGACATATCTACAGGAATCCGTTTCGCCACACCATTCCGCTGAGGCACCAGCGTAACCATATCGTCAATATCGAAGTCATAGACCTCCTCGCACTCCTCGTCATCCTCGTTCCACTGTACGGCCCCCCGGTATCGGCTGCGAGCCGCCAGAATCTCCCGTTCGTCTTCGAGCAGCAGATTCAACCATGTAAGGTCGCTCAGCGACACCTTTCCATCGGCATCCACATCCGCCTGATTGTCCTGTAAACCGTTCTCGGGTGCGCCGAAGAGCGAGGAGAGCATATATTCCATATCGGTACTGCCAATGACACCATCACCATTGAGGTCACCATAAGTAAAAGGCTCAACCGTATAGGAAGCATAATCCACGAGGCTCTTCTTTATATAATGGGCACGCTCGCTGAGCCACGCCTTCATTTCTGCAACATTACTATCGTAATTGTAACCATCATGCCATACCGTACTATTATTCTCGAATGAACTTCGGGCATAAGCATAGTAGTCATCTACAAAATCGATAAGCTCGTCCAAATGCTTGTCTATGAACTCCTCCCACAATCTGCTATAGCGGTACTTCACCCATTCACTGGAGCGCAAGAGGTCTGAGAAGAAAAAGCTTCCCGGCTCGCTGAAATAACTGAAAAGGTCTCTCGTAGCCCCACTTCTACAATATGAGGAAGTTCCCTCGTAGCCGTACGACCAGTCGAAATCCCACGCAGGACCGAAAGTGTAGCGGCTCGCCATGTGGCTCATGTTCTCACGCGAAAAGAAGGCACTCTTAGGATGCCCCAGCTCTGTATTCAGCACCAAGTCATTGACTAACATGTAACGCACCAGCATGTCCATATCCACAAAACGCTCGTAGTTAGCATTGTTATATACCGCCGTCTCGAAACGGTTGAACTCGTCCTGTATACCATAGTAACTGAGCAATGTTTCATCTTCAGGTTCAGGTTCATCACCATAATTCCATTCCTCGTAATTATACTCGGGAGCCTTGATATTGACAGGCAAATAATAGGACTCTGAACGGAACTGTCCCGACTCAGAATAAGAGTCCAACTCGAACAGCACCGCCTGCGACTCATCCTCGAAATCGACATTATTATTGGCCATGCCCACCTTTTGGGTGAAGAAGTAACTTCCGCGATATTCACCATTCATATAGAGCTCCACGGGCACCACATCATTGGCCGTCTGCACCCCCACCATACGCGCAATCTTGTGGGCTACGGGATTGGTCATGAGCGAGCCCGTCTGTCTTTGGGCAATAAGGTTCCAATTCTTGCCCTTCTTCATGCCGAAGGGTTTCACCGACTCGGCAAACTTCAAGCGATAAGGATTCTTAGGATTATAGTAACTGCTGGGCTTACTCCAACTGCTGTTGCCACGTCCTTTTATCTTCACCGAGTCCTGAAAGTCGTAGTCATCCCACACTCCATTGCCTCGGAAGGTAATGAGCGCATTCAGATAATACTCCTTGCTCGACACCATCTCCCCACCGTCGATGTCAATATCAATGCGTGGCACTGAGATTGCATGGTCAGTAAGCCAGTCGATGCGCACCGGAACCTCGCATCCCATGGGCACCATTCGGTAAGCGTACTGAGCTGGCTGTATCAATACGGAATCATCGCCTTGACCATGTATTTCATAAAGGCGGAACTCACTGAGACAAAGATAATTTTTATATTGCGACTTGGTTGCAACAAAGCGGACATAGCTATAAGACGAGCCTAATGCGATCACATCGGAAGTATATGAAACCGAACTGCCACTGACTGGCAACCCCATACTTTCATCTATAGTCGCAACATGCATCCATTGTTCTCCATTATGAGAGGCCTCGATCTGCCATTCCTCGATATTATACCCTATTTGAGGACGTCCCATATAGTAGAATTTCAGTTCACTTATGGAGTGAGGTAAAGCTACAGAGATATAAACCTGTTTGTTGAGATCAACCTGATATATTGGGTCTCGCGACCATGTTGAATGAAAAATCGTAGCAGAATTACCATCAAGCAACATATCTAATCCTTCATTCGTAATACTCGTAGGAGCATTGGTCGAAAGCATCTCTACAGTAAGAGGTATTTCCGTCACATTTGTTTCGGGATTATACCAAACCTCATCGCTAATCTTCTCTACTGACAGACGCTTATAGGCAGAAGTCCCCAACGTATATACCACATCCTCAGAGAAACGCAAACGGGACTGTCCGCTCACCTGCTCTTCTCCATTGACATAAGCTACTGCTTCCGGCATATCTAAAGTAAAAGATGGAGTTAGATATTTACCAATACCACTTACTGAAGCTGTCACTTCATTGGCAGTAACAGTAGCCTCAACATCACGAAACAACTGGTCGTTGAGTTTATCGTCCAAATTGAACGACGTAAACCGAGGATAGGAAGGAGCCGTTTCAGTCACCGACACGACATTTCTTGTCGACCATGAAACTATACTATCATTATCCAACACAAGGTAATACTCCTCCCCATTGTTCCCTGTTTCTTTGACATAATCTTTAGGATATCCCCACACCCTACCATCAGAGAAATACACATAATACATGCTTGTATCTTGCGCTCCAACGATAGCACAAAGCGATGAGCACAATACCGCCAACAGTAAAAAACGTGTACGCATAATATTCCAATATATAAACATATGTAAAAGTAGCACAAAAGTTCTAATTCACAAAACGATTCATCAAAATCATTTATTATGACAGAGAGAATAGGATACCTATTCTTTTTTTAGTACCTTTGTCAACCAAAAGATGCTCAAACATTATGAAAAGACACACATTTACTGCAATTACAGCACTACTCTTTACGTTATGCGCACAAGCCAACAAACCCGACTATGGGTATCTGTTCTCTTACGTTAATGGACGAGGCATAGCCTTCGCCTACAGTTCCGACAGCATCCATTGGACTTCTATCGGCAATGGGTGCACCTTCGTTGACAGTGATTTCGGTACTTGGGGAACTGAGAAAAGAATGATCACCCCCCACTTAGTGCGTGATAAAGAGGGCATGTGGCGTTGTGTATGGTCTCCAAGAAATGACAACCCACAGTTTGCTTACTGCGAGAGTCCAGACCTCATCAATTGGAAACCACAAGACTATCCCTATGTGGAAGGCGGCAGCTGTGTTCGCCCAATGCTTGTTCAAGCAAAGGACGATCAAACATGGGTGGTCATCTACACCACTATCGACAGCACATTCTATGCATACAGCTCTGCAGATTGTCGTAAATGGGAAAAAGTAAATGGTATTACGACAAGTACTTCATGCCCTACCGACAACAAATGTACCAATAGACCATTCAGATATACCATCAACCTCAATGGCAGACAAGTGGACGGACAGATACATCGTGTGGAATGGGCACAAATAGACAAACTCATCAAACGCGATGACTATTTGGTAAACCGACAAAGGAAGTTCGACGAACACATGGGGCAAGACCCCATACGCTTTGCTGGCCTCAAACCAATAAATGCACATCTCACCATCAACGGTAAGGAACGTAAAGAGATAAGCAATGAGCTTATAGGCATCTTCTTTGAAGATATCAGCTATGGTGCTGATGGGGGGCTGTATGGTGAACTGATACAGAACCGAGACTTTGAATACTCTGCAGCTGATTGTGGGGGATGGCACAGCCTCACCGCATGGAAACTGAAAGGCGAAGGAAGCAGCCTCACTATAGGAACAGAACGTCCCATACATGCCAACAACTGCCACTATGCAACACTGACCACTAATTCAATTGGCGCAACGGTTGAGAATAGCGGATACGATGGCATAGCCCTCAAAGCCGGTGAGCTATATGATCTCAGTATGATGCTACGAAAAGCTACAAACAAGAGCTACAAGTTGACTGTTAGCCTCATTAGTGAAAAGGATGAGACGTTGGCTCACAAAGATGTCACGATAAACAACACTGATTGGAAGACAACAAAAATAACCTTTAAGGCAACAAAAAATGCAGAAAGAGCACGCCTCGCCATTACTCCACAAACTACAGGTGCCATAGACATGGATATGATATCACTCTTTCCACGCAAGACCTTCAAAAATCGAAAAAACGGACTTCGGGCAGACCTCGCCCAAGTGATTGCTGACCTTAAGCCCAAGTTTGTAAGATTTCCTGGCGGCTGTGCAGCGCATGGCAATGGACTCGACAACATGTATCTGTGGAAGCGATCCATAGGCAAACTCGAAGAGCGTCAGCACATGCCTAATATTTGGCATTATCACCAAACCCTCGGCCTCGGTTACTATGAATACTTCCTTTTCTGTGAAGACATCGGCGCAGAACCACTTCCTGTAATACCCGCAGCCGTTCCTTGCCAAAACTCATGGCATGGCGGACATGGACAGCAGGGCGGTGTACCCATGGAGGAGATGGACAACTTCATACAGGACATACTCGACCTCATCGAATGGGCCAACGGTGATGCCAAGACGACCAAATGGGGGCGCGTACGTGCTGAGGCCGGACACCCCAAACCCTTCAACCTCAAGTATATCGGCATCGGCAACGAGGACCTCATCTCGGAGACCTTCACCGAGCGTTTCAATATGATATTCGATGCCGTGCGCGAAAAACATCCCGAGATAATCATCTGTGGCACTGTTGGTCCCTTCTACGAAGGTTCTGACTATGAGTGGGGTTGGAAGCTTGCCAAAGAAAAAGAAATTCCTATGGTAGACGAACACTACTACGTAAGCCCCGGTTGGTATATCCACAACCAAGATTATTATGACCACTACGACCGTAATGCTTCCCAAGTATATCTTGGTGAATATGCTTGCCACCTCCATGGCCGCCACAACAATATCGAGACAGCTCTATGCGAAGCATTACATCTTGTCAACGTAGAGCGCAACGCAGACATTGTGCGTATGACCTCATATGCCCCCCTACTCGCTCGTCATGGACACACAAGTTGGAATCCCGATTTAATTTATTTCAACTCATCACGTATTGACCTCACTCCAGGATACTATACCCAAAAGATTTTCGGCAATAATAGCGGAGACCAATATATCACAGGGAATCTGAGCATAGATAACTACCGTGATGATATTCGCAAACGCGTAGCTACTTCTACCGTATACGATAGCCAAACAGGCGACCTCATCATCAAACTCGTTAACCTGCTTCCTGTAGCTGTAAACACTACAATAGATATAGCAGACTATAATATCTCTAACAACACCGCGACTTGTATTGTACTTACAGGAACACCTAATGATCAGAAAGCAGTACCTACAGAAAGCGTTATTAAAGTAGCACAACAATTCATCCATGAGCTGCCGGCCTATTCGTTTACTACGATACGTATCAAGACACAATAATTTTAACGCTATACATAATGAAAAAAGTAAGAGGACGCATATATATGCGTCCTCTTACTATATTGATATTCAACTAATTATTACTCTATAGGATCACTAAAGTCAATCACAGTACGGCGATTAGCCATGCTACGCTCATAATCTTCGCGTGAGCCTACCACTATCTTCTCGAACTCGCGCTGACCGGTACCAGCAGGGATAAGGTGACCGCAAATAACGTTCTCCTTCATACCCTCGAGACGGTCGCTCTTTCCGTTGATAGCTGCATCGTTGAGCACCTTGGTAGTCTCCTGGAATGATGCAGCAGACATGAAGCTTGAGGTCTGCAATGCAGCACGGGTGATACCCTGAAGAATCTGAGTTGAGGTAGCGGGCACAGCATCGCGCACTTGCACGAGCTTGAGGTCGCGGCGCTTGAGCGCACTGTTCTCATCGCGGAGCTTGCGAGCAGTAACAATCTGACCGGCTACAAGATTTTCTGAGTCACCAGCATCAACAACCACCTTCTTGCCCCAGATGCGGTCGTTCTCCTCCATGAAGTCGAGCTTGTCCACAACCTGAGCTTCGAGGAAGCGGGTGTCGCCAGCCTCTTCAATCTGTACCTTGCGCATCATCTGACGCACGATAATCTCAAAGTGCTTGTCGTTAATCTTTACACCCTGCAAGCGATATACGTCCTGTACCTCGTTAACAATGTACTCTTGTACTGCAGTGGGACCCTTGATAGCAAGGATATCCTGCGGAGTGATAGCACCGTCAGAAAGCGGTGTACCAGCACGTACATAGTCGTTCTCCTGTACAAGGATCTGCTTGGAAAGTGAGATGAGATATTTCTTCACATCACCTGTCTTCGAAGTAACAATCACCTCACGGTTACCACGCTTCACCTTACCCATGGTAATTTCACCATCGATTTCAGATACAACAGCAGGATTAGACGGGTTGCGTGCCTCGAAGAGCTCAGTAACACGGGGAAGACCACCGGTGATGTCACCAGCCTTACCTTGAGCGCGAGGAATCTTCACAAGCACCTCACCAGCCTTGAGCAACTGACCATCTTCAATGACTACGTGACCACCTACAGGGAGGTTGTAGGTACGAATAACCATACCATCCTCATTTACGATGTGGGCTGAAGGTATCTTGGTCTTGTCCTTAGACTCGATGATAATCACCTCACGCAGACCAGTAGATTCATCTGCATCGACACGATAGGTAACGCCCTCGATTACCGACTCGAGCTGTACACGACCGCTTGTCTCGGTGATGATAACGGCGTTGAAGGGATCCCACTTGGCAATCATCGTACCCTTCTCCACGATAGTCTTATCGTTTACAAAGAGAGTTGAGCCATAAGGCAATGATTGAGTGGAGAGTGTGATGTTGGTGTTCTGGTCTACGAAGCGAACTTCACCCAAACGTCCTACAACAATCTTCACAGCCTCGCCTGTCTCATCAACAGCGTCAACGGTGCGGAGTTCATCGAACTCTACGCGGCAGTTGTTCTTGGCCACGATAGCAGCGTTTGCAGCAATATTAGAAGCAGTACCACCAGCATGGAAGGTACGGAGCGTAAGCTGTGTACCCGGCTCACCGATTGACTGTGCTGCAATAACACCGACAGCCTCACCCTTCTCAACCATACGGCTGGTAGCCAAGTTGCGACCATAACACTTGGCGCAGACACCTTTCTTAGACTCACAAGTGAGCACTGAGCGGATCTCTACGCTTTCGATGGGCGAATCCTCAATCTTCTTGGCAATGTCCTCTGTAATTTCCTCACCACCGGCAACAAGAAGTTCACCTGTTGTAGGATGAATAACGTCATGAACCGATACACGGCCAAGGATACGTTCAGAGAGTGATGCGATAACCTCATCGTTGTTCTTCAATGCAGTGCATACGAGGCCACGGAGTGTACCACAATCCTCTTCATTGATAATCACGTCGTGCGATACGTCAACAAGACGACGAGTCAAGTAACCTGCGTCAGCGGTCTTCAAAGCGGTATCGGCAAGACCCTTACGAGCACCGTGAGTAGAGATAAAGTACTCCAATACCGAAAGTCCCTCCTTAAAGTTCGAAAGAATCGGGTTCTCAATGATCTGACCGCCTTCGGCACCTGCCTTCTGAGGTTTAGCCATCAGACCACGCATACCGGAAAGCTGACGAATCTGCTCCTTACTACCACGGGCACCTGAATCCAGCATCATATATACTGAGTTGAAGCCTTGGTCATCGGTAGAGATAGTCTTCATCAAGATGCGTGAGAGGTCATCGTTAACATGGGTCCATACATCAATTACCTTGTTGTAACGTTCGTTGTCGGTGATGAAACCCATGTTATACTCATTCATAATCTCCTCTACCTCCTCGTTACCCTTGGCTACGAGTTGCTCCTTCTCTGCAGGGATGATGATATCGCCCAAGTTGAACGACAAACCACCCTGAAAGGCCATCTTATAACCGAGGTCCTTGATACCATCGAGGAACTCTGCTGCACGAGCCACACCCACTGTCTTGATGACATTACTGATGATGTCGCGCAATGACTTCTTAGAGATAATGGTATTGAGGAAGCCTACCTCATCGGGAACAATCTCGTTGACGATAACGCGACCAACAGAGGTCTCACGCATCATCTTCACGATGTTGCCGTTCTCGTCAAGGTCGTTCACCAGCACCTTCACCGGAGCGTGGATGTCAACCTTGCCCTCGTTGTAGGCAATGAGCGCCTCTTCGGGACCGTAGAATGTAAGGCCTTGACCCTTGGCACCTTCGCGTAGCTTAGTGATGTAGTACAAACCGAGTACCATATCCTGTGCAGGCACAGTGATAGGTGCACCATTGGCAGGGTTGAGGATATTATGTGACTGAAGCATCAACATTTGTGCTTCAAGGATTGCTTCGTTGCTCAAGGGCAAGTGAACAGCCATCTGGTCACCGTCGAAGTCGGCGTTGAATGCGGTACATGCCAACGGATGCAACTGGATAGCCTTACCCTCGATCATCTTGGGTTGGAACGCCTGGATACCGAGACGGTGAAGTGTCGGTGCACGGTTGAGGAGCACCGGATGGCCCTTCATTACGTACTCGAGGATGTCCCAAATGATAGGATCCTTGCGGTCTACAATCTTCTTGGCAGACTTCACAGTCTTCACGATACCGCGCTCAATGAGCTTACGGATGATGAATGGCTTGTAAAGTTCTGCAGCCATCAACTTAGGCAGACCACACTCACCCATCTTCAACTCGGGACCTACAACGATAACCGAACGGGCAGAGTAGTCAACACGCTTACCGAGGAGGTTCTGACGGAAGCGTCCCTGCTTACCCTTCAACGAGTCAGAAAGAGACTTCAAAGGACGGTTAGCTCCAGACTTAACGGCACTGGCCTTGCGTGAGTTATCAAAGAGTGAGTCAACGGCCTCCTGAAGCATGCGCTTTTCGTTACGCAAGATAACCTCGGGAGCCTTGATCTCAATAAGACGTTTCAGACGATTGTTACGGATAATAACACGACGATATAGGTCGTTCAAGTCAGAGGTTGCGAAACGACCACCATCAAGCGGAACCAACGGACGCAACTCGGGAGGAGTCACAGGAATGATGGTAAGGATCATCCACTCGGGGCGGTTGCGATGTCTTGATGCACGGAACGACTCAACAACCTGAAGACGCTTCAAAGCATCGTTCTTGCGTTGCTGTGATGAGTCGCTGTTGGCACGGTTACGCAACTCATAAGAGAGCGCATCCAAATCCAAACCTGCAAGAAGGTCATGTACTGCCTCGGCACCCATCTTGGCGATGAACTTGTTGGGATCATTATCCTCAAGATACTGATTGTTCTGGGGGAGCTTATCAAGAAGGTCGAGGTATTCTTCTTCAGAAAGCAACTGAAGTTTCTCAATACCCTCCTCGGCAGCAATACCAGGCTGGATAACTACATAACGTTCATAGTAGATGATAGCATCCAGACTCTTGGTGGGCAAGCCCAACAGGTAACCAATCTTGTTGGGGAGTGAGCGGAAGTACCAGATATGAGCTACGGGCACAACCAATTGGATGTGTCCCATACGCTCACGACGTACCTTCTTCTCAGTCACCTCAACACCGCAACGGTCACAGACGATACCTTTATAACGGATACGCTTGTACTTACCGCAATGGCATTCATAGTCCTTTACCGGACCGAAGATGCGCTCGCAGAAGAGACCGTCACGCTCGGGTTTGTATGTACGATAGTTGATGGTTTCGGGCTTCAGCACCTCACCGCTTGAGTTCTCCAGAATCTCCTCGGGAGAAGCCAGACCTATCGAAATCTTCGTGAAATTGTTCTTAATCTTTGTATCTTTTCTAAAAGCCATAATTTTCTAAACTGAAAGATGAAACGTCTTATTCGAGGGTTACACTCAAGCCCAAGCCTCTTAACTCATGCAACAATACGTTGAGAGATTCTGGAATACCCGGTGTGGGCAGAGGATCACCCTTAACAATGGCTTCGTATGCCTTGGCGCGGCCTACTACGTCATCCGACTTGATAGTGAGAATTTCTTGCAAGATGTGAGCAGCACCGAATGCTTCGATAGCCCAAACCTCCATCTCTCCGAAACGCTGACCACCAAACTGAGCCTTACCACCGAGAGGTTGCTGAGTGATGAGTGAGTACGGACCGATGGAACGGGCGTGCATCTTATCCTCAACCATGTGACCGAGCTTCAGCATATAGGTCACACCTACAGTAGCGGGTTGGTCGAAACGATCACCGGTACCACCGTCATACAGGTAGGTCTTACCATAGCGGGGCAAACCTGCCTTGTCGGTCCATACCGAGAGGTCATCCAATGTAGCACCATCGAAGATAGGTGTAGCAAACTTAACACCCAACTTGCGTCCTGCATGACCGAGTACGGTCTCGAAAATCTGACCGATGTTCATACGAGAAGGCACACCCAGCGGATTCAATACGATATCTACGGGAGTACCATCCTCGAGGAACGGCATATCCTCCTGTCGCACAACGCGCGATACGATACCCTTGTTACCGTGACGACCGGCCATCTTGTCACCGACACCAATCTTACGTTTCTTAGCTATATATACCTTTGCCATCTGCATAATACCCGAGGGCAACTCGTCACCGATGGTGATGGCAAACTTCTTACGTTTATTCTCTGCATCCAACTCCTTATACTTGCGGATGTAGTTGATGATGAGCTGGCTGATCAACTCGTTCTTGTGCTCATCGTTGGTCCAACCGCTGAGCTGAACCGATGTGTAGTCAAGTGCCTGGAGCTCCTTCTTGGTGAACTTGGCACCCTTCGCTACGACCTCTACACCTACATAGTCCTTCACGCCCTGTGATACAAGACCGTCGGTGAGAGCGAGCAACTTGTCAACAAGAATTTTCTTGAGTTCACCGGCACGCTCGTCAAACTCCTCGTCAATCTTAGGCATCAACGCCTTGTCGGCGAGCTTAGAACTACGAGTCTTGATAGCACGTGAGAAGAGCTTCTTGTCGATAACCACACCCTTCAACGAAGGTGAAGCCTTCAACGATGCATCCTTCACATCACCGGCCTTGTCACCGAAGATGGCACGAAGCAACTTCTCTTCAGGTGAGGGATCAGACTCACCCTTCGGAGTAATCTTACCAATAAGGATATCACCAGGCTCTACGGTAGCACCGATACGGATGATACCGGTATCATCCAAATCCTTGGTAGCATCCTCACTTACGTTAGGAATATCGGCAGTCAACTCCTCCATACCACGCTTGGTCTCACGAACCTCGAGGATGAACTCCTCTACGTGAACAGAGGTAAGGATATCTTCGCGTACCACGCGTTCGTTAAGTACGATAGCATCCTCATAGTTGTAACCCTTCCAAGGCATATAAGCCACCAAGAGGTTCTTACCCAATGCCAACTCACCCTTCTCGGTTGAGTAACCTTCAGTAAGGATATCACCTTTCTTCACACGCTGTCCTTTCTCGCAGATAGGACGGAGGTCGATGGTCATATTCTGATTGGTACGCTTGAACTTGGGAATCTGATACTCCTTCAATGCAGAGTCGAAGCTTACAAATTCCTCCTCCTCGGTACGGTCATACAATATCTTGATAGTAGCGGCATCTACATATTCTACTACACCGTCACCCTCCGCCACGAGCTGAGTACGTGAATCCTCGGCGAGCTGCTTCTCAATACCGGTACCCACAATCGGAGCCTCAGTGCGCAACAAAGGTACAGCCTGACGCATCATGTTAGATCCCATCAACGCACGGTTAGCGTCATCGTGCTCCAAGAACGGAATGAGCGAAGCTGCAATAGATGCAATCTGCTGGGGAGATACGTCCATCAACTCTACCTGATCAGGGTCAACCACAGGATAGTCGGCATCACGACGTGCCTTTACCTTCTTGCGGATGAAGCCACCCTTCTCGTTCAACGGAGCATTACCCTGAGCGATAATCTTGTCTTCCTCCTCCTCAGCAGAGAGATATACCAATCCTTCGGGAGAGAGGTCGACCTTGGCATTGGCAACCTTACGGTAAGGCGTCTCGATAAAGCCGAGGTGATTGATCTTGGCATAGATACAAAGAGAAGAGATAAGACCGATGTTCGGACCTTCAGGAGTCTCGATAGGACAGAGACGACCATAGTGAGTATAGTGTACGTCACGAACCTCGAAGCCTGCACGCTCACGTGACAGACCGCCAGGACCAAGCGCAGACATACGACGCTTGTGAGTAATCTCAGCCAACGGGTTGGTCTGGTCCATAAACTGTGACAAAGCATTCGTACCGAAGAACGAGTTGATAACCGACGATACTGTCTTGGCGTTAATCAAATCGGTCGGAGTGAACACTTCGTTGTCGCGAACGTTCATACGTTCACGAATAGTGCGTGACATACGTGCCAAACCGATGGCAAACTGATTTGCCAACTGCTCGCCTACGGTACGCACGCGACGGTTACTCAAGTGGTCGATATCATCTACAACAGCCTTAGAGTTGATCAATTCGATAAGGTACTTGATAATCTCGATGATATCCTCCTTAGTGAGTACACCAACACTCATATCTGTAGTCAGATTGAGCTTTCTGTTAATACGATAACGTCCTACCTCACCCAAGTCGTAACGCTTGTCAGAGAAGAAGAGGTTGTTAATAACCTCACGCGCACTGGCATCATCGGCAGGGTCTGCATTACGCAGCTGACGGTAGATGTAAAGCACAGCCTCCTTTTCCGAGTTACTGGGGTCTTTCTGTAGGGTGTTGAATATAATTGAATAGTCAGACTGGTTTGCACCCTCATTGTGCACGAGGATGGTCTCAGCACCTGACTCCAAGATTTCTGCAACAACGTCTTCATCCAACACTGTCTCACGGTCGAAGAGCACCTCGTTACGCTCAATAGATACCACTTCACCGGTATCAGCATCAACAAAGTCCTCAACACGTGTCTTCAAGATTCTTGCCGCCAATTTACGGCCAAGCATCTTCTTCAAGTTGGTCTTGTTAACCTTAACCTCCTCTGCCAGGTTGAATATCTCAAGGATGTCCTTATCGTTTTCAAAGCCGATGGCGCGCAACAAAGTGGTCACGGGCAACTTCTTCTTACGGTCGATATAAGCATACATTACATTGTTGATGTCTGTAGCAAACTCAATCCAAGAGCCCTTGAACGGAATAATACGTGCTGAATACAGCTGCGTACCATTGGCATGAACGCTCTGACCGAAGAACACACCGGGTGAACGGTGCAACTGGGATACAACGACACGCTCAGCACCATTGATGATGAACGTACCCTGCTCGGTCATGTAAGGGATGGGACCCAAGAAAACATCTTGTATTACAGTATCGAAATCCTCGTGATCGGGATCGGTGCAATACAATTTCAACTTGGCCTTTAAGGGGACACAATAGGTCAGGCCGCGCTCCAAGCACTCTGCGATAGAATAGCGGGGCGGGTCGATATAATAGTCCAAAAATTCGAGAACGAAGTTGTTACGGGTATCTGCAATAGGGAAATTCTCTGCAAACACCTTGTAAAGTCCGTCGTTCTTACGCTTTTCAGGGGGAGTGTCTAACTGGAGGAAGTCTTTGAATGACTTCAATTGTACTTCCAAGAAGTCCGGACATTCTACCGGATTCTTGATAGAAGCAAAGTTAATTCTTTGGTTTACAGTATTTGAAGACATTGGGTGATGGTTTTTAGAACTTAAATTAAGATTAGGCACAAAAAGGTTAAGAACCCCTATAAAAGAGGATTCTTAACCATTACCTGTTAGCAGGCTGCGATTACTTAAGTTCTACCTCAGCACCAGCCTCTTCGAGAGCCTTCTTCAAGTTCTCAGCCTCGTCCTTAGCAAGACCTTCCTTAACTACGCTGGGAGCGCCGTCAACCAAGTCCTTAGCCTCCTTCAAACCGAGACCGCAAACTTCCTTAACAGCCTTAACTACCTGGAGCTTAGCTGCACCTGCGCTCTTCAATACTACATCGAATGATGTCTTCTCCTCAGCGGCCTCAGCGGCACCAGCTGCGGGACCAGCAGCAACAGCAACAGCTGCAGCAGCGGGC
>JAFWXS010000020.1 GCA_017517925.1 Bacteroidaceae bacterium
GCGCACGAGAATGTCCTGGATGGTATTGTTGAGCATGTGTCCCATGTGGAGCACACCCGTCACGTTGGGTGGGGGGATGACCACTGTATAGGGCTCGCGTCCGTCGGGCTCAGAGTGGAAGAGTTTGTTGTCCAACCAATATTGATACCATTTACCCTCAACATCCGTGGGGTTGTATTTGCTTGCTAATTCCATAGTTTATATGTTGTTTATATACATTTTTCCAAATTGGCTACAAAATTAGTGCAAGCCGAGCGAAAAAGCAAGTTTACTTGCATTTTTCCGAGGCGCCGCCTAATTTCAAGCTATGCGTAGCATAGATTAAAGATAGGAATAAACGAGCGAAAAATATCAAGCTTGCTTGAATATTTCTCTCAGCGAGTGATAGTATCTTCAAGCTGCAAGAAGATTAAAATTAGTGCAAGGCGAGCGAAAAGCAAGTTTCAACAATTAATTGTCCTAATTATTTCCCATAAAAAAAGCGAACCGAAGTCCGCTTTTTTACTTTCTTTCTATGAGTATGATTAGTTTTTCTTGAATCCCTCTTCAATGCTTTGCAGCAAACGTCCTGAAAGCATGATGACATTGGGGGTAGAAGTAGCCAAACGGCTACGGATAAACTCCGACATACTCTTCAAGATTTCCGGCTCCTTGCTCGGAATCAAGCGGGTGAGATTCATCATCAACAGGCTCTGCCCCGATTCGCTCAGCTTCTTATATTCGGCCTTGCAGCGCTTCAGGAAAGCTTTGTCGTCAACCTTCACACGAGCCTCGACCAAACGGAACATGGGTTCGTAGTTGTTGCGCTCCACCAAGTCCAGTTCATACAACATCTTTTTCAAAGTTTGGTATTCCTCCTCATTAAAGAGTTTCTCCGCCCATTTGTAGCCAGAGAAATAGGTAACAAACTCCGAATGATACAGACGGCCTATTCTCTCCATAACAGCATCCTTCTCCGCCTCTGCGAACTCTTCGCGATGAGCAACCATAAAGTCGGCCTTCGGGTCATTCAAGGCCACGGTATAGCGGGTGTAAAGGAACGAATTGGCAGGGTTCAGACGCTCCTCCTTGCTCAACGACTGGAAATAATCATTGACAACCTTGAAGCCTTCGTCCTCCTTGCGCATCTCCATCAGACTCAGCGCATAGGCATTGATGAATTCCGGTGTACGTTCTCCCGCCTTGTAACGCTCGGCCATACGCTCAGGCGTCATTTCGGGATTCAGCTTGCCATCCAACTTCTGAATGAAGGTCGGTGCATCCATAGCGCCCTTCAATTCCGCTACCGCCTTACCCTCTGCGTCCAACACAACAAATGTAGGGTATGCGCTCACCTTATAGCGTGCAGCAAGCTCCTTGCCCTCCTTTTCGGCGTTCAGCTTCAAGTTCACAAACTTGGCATTCATGAAGTTGCCCACCATTTTCAATGGGAATACCTCCTTAGCCATCTTCTTGCAAGGGCCACACCAATCAGTATAAAAGTCGATGAATACCAACTTGTTCTCCTGCTTGGCAGCCTTCAACGCCTCATCGAATGAGATGGAGCGAAAATTAGTCTGCGCAAGGGCGGTTAAGCCCATTGCACAGACTAATAATGAGAGGAATAGTTTCTTCATAAATTAGAATGTACTATTTCTATATTCCACCTTAACCACCTTTAAGTCGGTATGCCACTCTTCTTCCTCTACCGGAGTTACGTTAATCTCGTTCTGGTTGTCCTCGATAGTGTAACCATACACGACACCCTTTTCTACATCATCGTAAGTAGCTACAATGAAGTGGTTGGTATCATCATTAGAATTGAAATCCATCGCAAGATGAGTAATCTCAGCCTCAAAGTCCTTCACCAATTTACACTCATTACGTGCATAGTCATAAGCATACAACTTTGTACCAGCAGCATAGAGCAGAATCTGCTGCATTGAATAGAATGCATAGTGGTCGGCATCGCTGAAGTCTGTTGCTACGCTAAGGTCAATAGCACGCTCAGCATTGGCAGTAATCATAGAAGGAGAATAATGTCCTACAGTAAAAAGATATACAAAATAATCACCATTTGTATCTTTCATCAAAGCATATGAGCGGCCTGCGTTACCTACACCGTTTTCACCATACACCAAACTACGAGTAGCTTCGTATTGGGTCTGATCCCAGTAGAAGGGAGTTCCTTCGTTAGTCAATTTCGGTGTGTATGTCAAGGCATACGTAGCTCCGTTCATACGTGTGAAGCAATTGCTGTCTTCATCATAAAACACAAAATAAGAAATGTAAGTAGACGGCTTATAGAAGACATATTTTGATGGCTTATAAAACTCTGTAGCCGTTGCAGAGAAACGATTTATAGGATTACCATAAGCTTCTCCTGTTGTAATGCTACCACAGAAAATCTCATTATCTGTCAATATGAAGCGAGTGGATTTTGACACGTCAACGTTCGCACTACCATACGCATGGGGATACATCTCAACAATGTTGTAAGGCTTTGTAGTCGGAATTGTCGGGAAGAAGAGTTTTTCAGGGTCACTCTTCTCAGGCATAAAGTTGAATTCCGACAAAGCCGAACCATATTCCACCTTATAGTTTCCTGATTCAGTCAAAGCCCAAAGACCTATTGTCAACTCAGAATAGTGTCCTGTAAAGAGGAAATTCTCTGCACCTTCCAGTCCCAAGTCATTGTTCAAAATGTCTTCTACAACAAATGTATCCCTGTTTTCAATCATGCTGACAAAATCCAGCCCGACACTACCATCCTCTTTGTCACCAAACAGATAGAATCCACGAACGAAGGGACTGATAATTTTGAAGTTAGCAGATGTTTCCCATTTCAAACCCGTAGTCTTGTCTTTTACAGAGAAGTACAACAGGTATGAGGCGGGAGCTGCAGTAACCGGGTAGCTCAAGTCACGTTCTCTACCGATTACTTCATGCACATGGTTTTTATCAATTCCATTATTGCAAAGGAACCATTCATATTCTAAGTTTGACTCATCGGTATCGCTAAAAGAGCACTTGATTTCAGGAGTGATGGTAAGCACATCCTCTCCTGTAACACAATAATAACTCTCTTCCAAACCTGATAATTCTATTTCATTAATATCTGAAATAATATTGTTGCCTTCATCCTCGACACATGACACTGTAGTCATGGCAACAACCAATGCGAGGAATGCATATTTTTTCAACATAAGATTTTAATTATAAATTGTTTACTCTTCGGTAAAAGGTCTCCAACCTTCGCCTTCGGCACTACCATAATATTTCTCAGGCTTTGTAAAAGGCGCCCATTTATCACTACCACCCAAGTTAGACACGGCATTGCAGTACATCATACTACCATCTTCGTCCAAGACAGGAGTCTTTGCACGCGCTTTCTCCAACAAGAAGATAGCCAAAGTTTCTCCAATGGCAGCCATACGGACAGAAGGCATGGTTGAAGCATCAGCAAAGTCTTCAATGGTAGTACCTGTCAATTTCATAATCAACAGCCATTTCTTGGCAGAAAAACCACCCAAAGATCCCATACCAGTGCTTTCAAGACCGGCCCACTGCTTCGGCTTAGACATGACATCATATACGAAGATGTTATGGATAGATGCATTATGGTTGTAATCAAACTTTACATTCGCATCAGGAGTATATTGCTCAGGAGCTCTGCCAATCTCATCGAACATCAAACTGAAATGCTCGTTTGCCACCAACGCCAACTGAAGTTGCAAGGTGTCATTCTTCATGTGTGCACCACGCTTGAATGTCAAATCGACAGTGGTAGAGGTTTCGCCAGCCTTGATGCAATAAGACTCAGCCAAGCCTGTGAAGTCACCCTCAAGCAGTTCTGTGCTGTCTGCTACAACAACAACACGGAATTCTCTGTCTACAGAAGAAGGCATACCCGATGCTTGGACCTTAAAGGTCTTTGAAATCTCATCGTCCATTGTACTACCGAACGAAACGGTTGAGTAATACTCATGAGACCAAGTGTCAGGATCCAGCCAAGCCACTTCATTACGAATGTCAAAATAGAGGGAATCTTTTCCTTCGTAGGTCATCAGTTCTCTTTCACAGCTGGTCAATACTGCCGACAAGAGAGCGATGGAACTTATCAATTTAATCTTATTCATAATTTTCTTAATTATTAGTTGTTAGCACGCTTGTCTTTTTCTACATCAGGCAAAGGCCATACATATTCTTGGAGCAACACAGTAGTATACAAGGTTCTTGTACCAGACCAATAGTCTTCTTCATAGTCCGTAGGCAAGCCACTGAGTACAGAGGTCTTGGCCAAGCGCTTGTTATAGAAATATATCTGTCCTTCACCAATCATTTCGCGAGCAAACTCGCCATCAACAGCATTCATCTTTTCCTCTTCTGAAGTGAAAGCAGGGAGGTTTACACAGTTTCTGTGAGTACGGATGGCATTGACATATCCGAGAGCCTCATCCAGATTGTCAGTACATTCAGCTGCAATGAGGTACATCTCGCTCAAGCGCAACAAAGGAATCATGTAACGACGAGTCTCACTGGTAGTAAGATTCTTGAACTTAGAGAAGCACAACATATTGTGTTCTTTTTGCTCACCTGTCTCTGAATTATACTCCGTCACTGTTTCCAAAGACCACATTTCGGTACGACGGAGGTCGTCCAAGTCGGGATAGAAATAGTGAATCTTAGAACCCTCATCACCTTCAGCCATAGATTCACCGGGGAAAGTCAAGATAGAAGAGAAGCTTGCGCTTGAATTGAACAAAGCATCGTAAGTATTTTCACGAGACTGATTATAAAGAGCGAACATTACCTCTGTTGAGAAGATCAGGTCGGGATTATTACCCTGAACACTGGTTTTAGGAGTCCATGTAAAGACCTCTTTCTCCTCATTCTCCTTAATCACAGCAGTAGCACATGCATAAGCATTCTCCTTATCACCCTTCCAAAGGTATGCACGAGCCAACAAGCCTTGTACGGCATAATAGTTCATGCGGAATTGGCGATAGCGGAAATCGGTATTCTCATTCGGATTCTCAGAGGCACCATTCATCACTCCATCAGTACGAATCTTGTCATCCTTCAAGAGCTCTGCGGCAGCTTTGAGATCGCGGATAACCTTCTCGATGACCTCACTTGCAGACAACATGGGTTGAATCTCCTTAGAAGTTGTCTCTTGATAAGGCATACAGATGGTGCCAGCCGTCTCTTCTGAGTAGATAGGGCCATAGATGCGCAACAGATCGAAATGCAACATGGCGCGGAGAGCCAAAGCTTCACCCTTTACGTAGGGACGATAGTGATCCTTCAGAGCAGATTCTTTCAAGTCACAGAATTCCAACAAAGTATTGAGATTGGCAATCTGGAAATAGTGGCTGGTCCACAAGGCATTGGACATGCTCTTGAACTCAGAGTCATCAAATGCGAAAGAATAGTATGGATATGAATTATGGCTTGTACCTACATTATAGAGCTTTGCCATCACATCAAGCGTACCCATAGTCAACTTTGAAGAGTACTGCTCGTTCATCTGGGTGTATACTCCATTCAAGGCAGAAGTATAACCTTCGTTTGTTTCGAAGAGGGCGCTTTCAAGGATTGAATCCTCCAAGTCAACTTGCAGCCAATCAGAGCATGAGGTCATGGCAGGAGCAAGCATTCCCGAAACAACAGCTATTTTAAGTATGTTCTTTATATTCATAATAATGTAAACTTAATAGATTGATTAGAAACGCAATCCCAATGAAGCAGAAATAGAGCGTTGGAACGGATAATCCAAACCGCGTTCTTCCTTAACCGTTGAGAGTCTGAAAATATCGTTCATGTAAACACGGAAGTTCATTGAAGTAAGACCAACAGTTCTGAGCCATGGTGCTGTCGAGTTCTCATAGCCCAAAGAGATTGACTTACATTCGAAGGTGTTCTCGTCTGCAATGAAACGTGTTGTAGTCTTTGTCGCTGAAGTGTCGTCAATACGCTTGAATGTTGCCACATCACCCGGATTTTGCCAACGGTCGTACAATGCACGTACATCCTGGTTGTATCTCAACTGTGACTCAGAGATGTTTTCAACCTTGCTCAAGAGGGTGTTCAACACAATCTGTCCGCCATAACGATAACGGAAGTTCATACCCAGCGTAAATCCCTTGTAACGCAATGTAGAGCTGAGGTTACCATCAAAGTCAGGTGTAAGATCACCGCAAACTACCTCTTCGTTGATATCCCACTCGTAAGTATAGGTACCATCTTTTCTGATAAATACTTCATTACCGGTCATGGGGTCAATACCTGCAGATTGAACTGCCCAGATAGCACTTGTGCTAACACCATCGACATAACGAATCAGGGTCTCATTCTTACGTCCCTCCTCATTCCACTTGTCGAGCGAGTCGCCAATCTTGGCATATTTAGTCTTGGTATTCAGCGTTGTTGCAGAGAGCGACCATAACCAGTCTCTGTTCTTGATGATGTCATAACGTGCAGACAAAGAGAAACTCTTGTTTTCTGTTGCACCAATGTTCATAGGCACTGAACTTGCACCGGTAGAAGTAGGCTGCTGTACAGTAATCAACTCGGGGTCGGTATCACGGGTTGTATAGTCGGCTGTCAAATGCAAACGTGAATGGAACATATCCAAGTTTATACCGAAGTTGTGCTGGGTAGTACGCTTCCATCTCAAGTCCTTGTTACCCCATTGACTGATGATTGCAGCCAAGCCAAACATGTTCTGATAGTTGGTATAATAGGTATAAACATTGTTGGCCAACTTGGCGTTAATGTTCTGATTACCGGGGTTACCGTATGAATAACGGAGTTTCAAGCCATTCAAGACCTCAGATTTCTCGAACCATGACTCGTTGTGTACATTCCAAGCGGCACCGATTGACCAAGTGGTAGAGAAAGGATTGTTGACACCGAACACAGAAGCACCGTCGCTACGCAAGTTCAAGTCGAGCAAATAACGCATGTCGTAAGCATAGTTCGCATTCAAGAAGAAACCGGCAGAACGAGTACGTGAAACCACTGATGAGGGTTTGCCTCCTTCAGGATAACCATTAGAGAAGTTCGGATTGAAGAACTTGTCTGTGATATAACCAAGAGCAGAATAAGAATCTGTTCTCACATCGTTCTGTGTAGCCTGAGCACCAGCTACGAAGTTATAGGTATGCAAACCAATCATATCGCCATAGCTAACATTGAAGTTTGCATCCAAGGCTGTAGAATTTGCATCAGAACGACTATAACTACCTCTCTTCAACACATCAACTCCTTCAAACTGAGTATTGAAGGGTGAAAGGAAGGTCTCATTCATGTCCTTAGTAACTGTATACCCCAAACGTCCGGTCAAGCGAACCTTCTCAATAGGATTATATTCAACATTGAAATTGTTGTTGAGGGCTAACGAATTACCACCATTTATGTTGTTCTGCTCAAAATTCCACAACGGATTGTAAACATATTCTGTACCAGAAATGGTCTCGTAACTCTCCAACACCTTGTATACGTCACCATTGGCATCGCGCTTTGCATAGTAGGGGTTAGCTCTTGAGAAATCGCTGAAGGGAACAGTGTTGTTCTCTGTATCAGTGTAATAAATGTTGGTCTGGTTTGAGAAATTAAACTTGTCAATACGATAAGACAAGTTGATAGAACCATCAAAGTTATCACGGTCAGAACCAATCATCACACCTTGCATGTCTCTGTAGCGCAAAGTCAATCCATAACGGAAAGAAGCATCACCACCTTCGGCATTGATACTATGGTCTTGAGTAAATGCAGTGCGAAGAGGTTCGTTCATCCAATATGAGTTCAAACCGCTTACAACAGATTTGTAGCGAGAATAATACACGGGACGTTCCAAATCGCTGATAATCTCCCCGTTGCTGTCCAACAAGCCGTAGTAACCGGCCAACTTCTCAAACTCCAACTTCTCTGCAGAATTCATCAAGTTGTAATCGCTCAAATCGGCCCATGCCACTTGAAGATTGGTATTATAGCTGAATCTCAGCTTACCAGCTTCCGGCTTCTTTGTTTCAACAACTACTACGCCATTGGCAGCTTTCGCACCATAGATAGCAGTAGAAGCAGCATCCTTCAATACGGTAATGCTTTCGATGCGGTCCATACTCATATCGCTGATACGTGCCAATGTAGTCTCAAAACCGTCCAAGATGAAAAGAGGCTGGTCGGGGTTTGAGCCATAAGTGTCCTCCAAACCTCTGATACTGGTCTTACCATTGATGCTGATGTCCAATACTGCATTGGGGTTTGAACCCTGCAGATTGTTATCAATAATAGAGAATGCAGGATCAATCATGCTCAAAGCCTGAAGTACGTTCTGATTACTTACCGCCTTCAGTTTTTCCTTGCTGTAGGTTTCGGCAGAACCGGTAAAGCTCTCAGAATTACGTCTGTAGATACCATTGACTACCACTTCCTCCAATTTTTGTTGTGCTTCCTTCATGGTAACATCCATACGGCTCATACCTTCTTCGAATTCCACACTCTGTGTCTCCATACCGATGAAAGAGAATATCAGGATTGGCCTTTCTACACCTTTTACAATGATGTAGTATTCACCGTCCACATCGGTTGTAGCACCTTGGGTTGTTCCCTTTACCTGAATGACAACACCAGGGAGGGGAGAACCATCTTTGTCGTAGACAGTTCCTCTCAACAACAATTCACCTTGTTGAGATTTTGCTGATGACACTTTAGCTGTCTCATTGCCGACAGTCTGCGCTTGCAAAGAAATATTACCTCTACCTAAGCAAATCAGACACAGAAGGCAAATTTTGAGCATCAAACCGCCCGTTCTATCGTAACGGGTGGGAAAATCTAAAATTTTCTTCATTTTACCTTAAGTTTGTTTAATTTTATATTTTTTAACCAAAAAGGTTGCAAAGATATGCATTCTATCTTAAAAAGCAATCAAATTGTAAGTTTTTTTCTATTTTTACAGAAATAATGCACATAAATCGATCAAAAGGAAGACCATAATATATAATTATCCGTTTTTTGACTCCACCATGGTTTCTTTGACGACCACAGAAGACAAATAGAATAACTTATGTTACACGCAACACCTATTTATATATTACGAGAATAGAATGGGGTGAAAAGGAGACATAAATCCCTCCTAAATTTCCCCATCAAGCATGACACAGAGCGTACCTCATCCTCACCTATATGGATAGAAAAACAGCGATGTTCTCAAAGACCATCGCTGTGTATTATATTCAAAATGTATCACACCAGTCCGTCACTCACTGCTCCATACGCTGGCGCACCGCCTCGTAGATGAGCACGCCTGCTGCCACCGACACGTTGAGTGATTGGATATGGCCGAACTGCGGGATAGATATCCACTCATCACACAGCGCGAGATGCTCATTAGGAATACCCTTATCCTCGGCGCCCATCACGATACATGTAGGGTCTGTTAGGTTAGCCTTGGTGTAGGTATACTTGGCCTTCTCGGTAGCAGCCACCACGCGGAAACCACAGTTCTTGAGATACTTGATGGCATTACCAAGGTTCGGTTCACGGCATACGGGCAGGGTGTGCAGTGCACCTGCCGAGGTCTTCATGGCATCGGCATTGACGCTCACGCTGTCGTGTGTGGGGATGATGACGGCATCCACTCCGGCACACTCGCAGGTGCGGGCAATGGCTCCGAAGTTGCGCACGTCGGTCACGCCATCGAGCATCACGAACAGCGGGTTCTTGCCCTCCTCATAGAGCATGGGAACAAGGTCCTCGACACGCTGGTAGGTCACCGAAGAGGTGAAGGCGATGACGCCCTGATGATTCTTGGTGGTGAGGCGGTTAAGCTTCTCGATGGGCACGCGCTGCACGGGGATAAGCTGTCCCTTGAGGGCCTCGAAGAGCTCGCGCGAGAGTTCGTTCTGCAAGCCACGCTTGATGAGTATCTTATCTATATCCTTACCCGCCTCGATGGCCTCGATGACGGCACGGGTGCCGAAGATGAGTTCGTTCTTGTCAGTCATATGTACTTTATTATTATCTTTTGACAACGGATAACGGTCTGCCTTCGGATGGTAGTTATCGTCCGTTGTCTGTTGTCTGTTGTCCGTTGTCCATTAAAGCCTTCGCATTGTTGATGGCCGCTTCGGTGAGGGTGCCAGCACTCATCATCTGTGCCAGTTCGTTGATACGCTCCTCAGTGGTGAGGGGGCGTATGTGACTGATGGTGGCATCGGCTGTGTCCTCCTTGTAGACCTTGTAGTGGGCAACGGCCTTGGCGGCAATCTGCGGCAGGTGGGTGATACTGATGACCTGGCGGCCGTGACCAGCGATGTCGGCCATGATGTCGGCCATACGGGCAGCGATGGTACCCGAGACGCCAGTGTCAATCTCGTCGAAGATGAGCGTGGGCAATGCCTTGGCGGCAGCGATGATGCTCTTGAGCGAGAGCATGATACGCGAGATCTCACCTCCCGAGGCTACCTCGGCAATGTCCTGCAAGGCTGCGTTCTTGTTGGCCGAGAAGAGGAAGGCCACGCTATCCACTCCCGTTGCATCGGGTTGGCGACGTGGGGTAATGGAGACTGTAAAACGGGTGTTGGGCATACCCAGTTCGATGAGGCGTGCTACGATATCCTTCTCGAAGGCCTCGCCTACTGCGGTGCGCTGTGCAGTGAGGACGGCACCGGTCTCGATGAGGGTGGCGTAAGCCATCTCCTTGGCCTGCTCCATAGCGGTGATGCGCTCGGCCGACTCGTCGATGCGGTCGAGTGTATCGCGGAAACGTTGCTCAATCTCAAGCAGCTCAGCCACACTACCCACGCGGTGCTTCTGCTGCGCGGTGTAGATGGTGTCGAGACGAGCCTCTACCCACGCCTGTCGCTCGGGGTCTATGGTGACGCGTTCGCAGGCATCTTCTACGGCATCGGCAATATCCTTTAATTCTATATATAGGCTCTCCATACGCTCGTGCCACTCCTCGGCGGTGGGGTAGATGGAGATGAGCGAGCGCAAAGCAGAGGTGGTGCTGCGCAAGGCAGCGGTCTGCCCGCCCTCGTCACCGCTAAGCGAAGTGCCGATGCGGTAGAGCCCCTCCTTGATGTCCTCGGCGTGGGTGAGCACCTCGAGCTCCTGTTCGAGTTCCTCCTGCTCGCCCTCACGCAGCTTCCATTCATCGAACTGCCCGAGCTGGAAGCGGATATACTCCTCGTCGCCCCGGTCGCCCGAGAGCTGTGAGCGCAACTCTTCCAGTGCCTTCACCGCCTCGCGATATTTGCGGTAAGCCTCGGCATACTGTTGCTTCACCGTCTTGTCGGTGCAGAGCGTGTCGAGCACACCGAGCTGGAAGCTCTCGGCCGAGAGCAGCAGGTTCTGGTGCTGCGAGTGGATGTCGATGAGGCGTTCGCCCAACTGCTTCATGATGGCCAGCGACACGGGCGTGTCGTTGATGAAGGCACGGCTCTTGCCCGTGGCGGCAATCTCGCGGCGCACGATACACTCGGCATCATACTCTATCTCGTTCTCCTCGAAGAGAGATTGCAGGTCATATCCCTCAATGTCGAAGGTCCCCTCAACGACACATTTCGTGGCTCCGGTGCGCAAGGCGGCCGTCTCGGCACGCTGCCCCGTGAGCAGCCCTATAGCACCAAGAAGGATGGACTTACCGGCACCCGTCTCACCCGTGATAACGGAGAAACCCTCGGCAAAGTCCAGGTCGAGCGACTCGATGAGCGCATAGTTCTGTATATGTAGGTTGCGTAGCATTATATTCCTATGAAATAGATTGCAAAATTAGTGCAAAAAAACAGCAATATGAATTTTTTATACTAATTTTGTCCTCTATATGATGACAGAAGACGAAAAACTGGCGTTGCAAGAACGCATTATTGAGGCACTGAAGACTGTATACGACCCCGAAATACCGGTCAATATCTATGACTTGGGGCTGATATACCGCATCGAACTGATGGAGGACGGACGCGCTGAGGTGGACATGACACTCACCGCGCCCAACTGCCCTGCGGCAGACTTCATCATGGAGGATGTGCGTATGCGCGTGGAGGGTATAGCAGGCATTACCGCCGCCACCATCAACCTCGTATTTGAGCCCGAATGGGACAAAGACATGATGAGCGAGGAGGCCAAACTGGAACTTGGATTTATGTAAAACAATTCTGAATTTTGAATTATGAATTCTATAACAAAGTGCCCAAGCCACTACAAGTCCCTACAATAGGCTACGCAATTCATAATTGAGAATTCAGAATTCAGAATTAACAATCATGGTTTATTTCATCTCAGACGCACACCTCGGCAGCCGCGCACTCACCTCGATGCGTACGCGGGAACGCCGCTTGGTCAACTTCCTCGACAGCATCAAGCACAAGGCCTCGGCTGTGTATATGCTGGGCGACATGTTCGACTTCTGGTTTGAGTACCGCAACGTAGTGCCCAAGGGCTACACGCGCTTCCTCGGCAAGGTGTCGGAGTTGACCGACATGGGTGTAGAGGTACACTTCTTCATCGGCAACCACGACATCTGGTGCAAGAACTACCTCACCGAGGAGTGTGGCGTAACGATGCACTACGAGCCCATGACCGTAGACATCAAGGGCAAGCTCTTCTACCTTGGCCATGGCGACGGACTGGGCGACCCCGACAAGAAGTTCCGTTTCCTGCGCGGCATGTTCCACAGCCCCTTGCTGCAATGGATGTTTGCCGGCATCCATCCCCGTTGGAGTGTCAACTTCGGACTCGAATGGGCCAAGCACAGCCGCCTGAAACACGAGCGCGAAGGCGCACCACGCTACATGGGCGAACAGAACGAGCCACTCATCACCTACTCCAAGGAGTACCTGAAGCAACACCCCGACATCAACTACTTCATCTATGGCCACCGCCATATCGAACTCGACCTGATGCTCACCCGCGATGCCCGCCTGCTCATCCTCGGCGAATGGATTGACCTCTGCACCTATGCCGTATTCGATGGCGACACCCTGCGCATGGAGAACTTTATCGAAGGAGAAACACAGCCATAGGGGCCTCCCCCCCCCTCACAAGGAGGGGTGACTCGGACATCCTAATCTATAATACATAATAAAAAGCACAACCAATTAACTATTAACCAAGTACTCTTCTCCGCGTTGTCGGGATGACACGAACGCGAAAAGCACGACCCTCAAACGCAAAACACTAAACTCTAAACATTAAACACTAAACTAATATTCTATGAAACGTATCCTTTCCATCGTGCTGCTCTCAGCAGCCACCCTCGGACTTTTTGCTCAAGAGAACAACAAAGAGATTATCAAGAAGGGTTGGAACTTCGGTCCCCTGCCCGTAGTGGGCTGGGACAGCGACCTCGGCTTCCAGTACGGCGCCTGCCTCGACATCTTCAACTACGGTGACGGCACCAACTACCCCTCGTACAACTACAAAATGAACGTCGAGGCATCGACCTACACGGGCGGCTCGTCGCTCCTCCGCTGCTACGGCGACTTCAAGACCCTCATCCCCGACGGCAAACTCTTCTTCGACTGTACCTACTTCAACGCCAAGAAGTTCGACTTCTACGGCTTCAACGGCTATGCTGCACCCTACACCCCCGACTACATCTTATCGCTCAATCCCTTTGAACAGTTTGACGAGAACAGCAAGTCGGCCTTCTATTGGATGCGCCGCAACCAGTTCCGCTTTGTCACCAGCGTGCAGCGCCGTATCACAGGCAACCTGCACTGGGCAGCCGGATTGGGTTATTACAACATCGTTACCAGCGACGTCAAGCTCGACGGATACGAGAGTCAAGTGACGCTCTACGACCTCTACCGCGAAGCCGGCCTCATCCGTGATAACGAGGCCAACGGTGGTAATGTATTGCAGTTCAAGGCAGGCCTCATCTACGACACCCGCGACCACGACAGCGACCCCACACGTGGCTTCAACATCGAGGCTACGCTCGTAGGCGCCCCCGACATCATCGACCGCAAGGGCTACAGCAACCTCGGCTTCACCTTCATCGGATGCCAGTATGTACCCGTCTATAAAGACCGCCTCACTTTCGCCTACCGCCTCGGTGTGCAGGCCAAGCTCGCCGGTGAGATTCCCTACTACTTTATCAACAACATCAACAGCCTCTTCTTCCGCAAGGTATACACCGAAGGTCTCGGTGGTAACGCCTCGGTACGCGGTATCAACCGCAACGGCGTGGTAGGCAACGGCATGGCATGGCTCAACACCGAGTTCCGCTGGCGCATCGTCAACTTCCGCTTCATCAACCAGAACTTCCACATCGCCCTCAACCCCTTCTTCGACATGGGACAGGTGATACAGCCCTACCGTATCGAAGAGCAGAAGGCCGCCTACAATGCTCTGGGAGGGAAGTACAACAAGTATAACCCCTTCTACACCGGCAACGAAGAGACCCTCCACATGACCGCAGGCTGCGGCTTGAAGATTGTGATGAACCGCAACTTCGTCATCTCCGTGGAGATGGCCCGCGCCCTTGACAATCGCGACGGACAGAAGTTGTGGAACAACATTGGCTTCAATTATTTGTTCTAAAATAAACGAAAAGACAACGGACAACAGACAAAGTTTCGTTTGAGCGCCGACGCGGAGCATTAGCGTCGGTTGCGACGACTGAGCCTTTAGGGTCATAAAGGAGTACTGCTTGCAGGCTCTGCCGAGTGTAGCAACTTCAACGAAGTTAATGGTCTCCATCCGGATAGAAGTGCCCCATTGTCCGTTGTCTTTTGTCTATTGTCTGTTGTCTTATAATGCGAGTACTCTACATCCTCCTCGGCACCCTCAGCTTAGTGTTGGGCATCATCGGGATATTCCTCCCTGTGCTGCCCACTACCCCACTCCTTTTGCTCACCGCCTGGTGCTACTACCGTGGTTCCAAGCGCATGTACAGTTGGCTGATGAGCCACCCGAAGTTAGGACCATACATAAAGAACTTCCGGGAAAAGCGCATCATTCCCCGGAAGGTGAAAGCCTACATACTTACTCTGCTCTGGGCCTCGCTCCTCTTCTGTGCCTACATCCTTCAGCCTATTTGGCTCAAATGCCTGATGATAGCCATCGCCATAGGTGTGACGTGGCACATTCTATCCTATAGGTCGGAATAAAAAACTTCATAAATAGGCTTATACTTTTATTCTCCCAATACGATAAAAAAGGGAGACTATCAGCAGCTCACCTTCTTACAAGGTGTACATTCTTTCCCCAATAGCATGATTACGCGACACATAGCTCTGAGTTGTTCCGTTTTATCGACATCAATAAAATGAGCCCAATCGATATTATTGAACTTATAAAGCGAACCCTCATTTCGCTTATATAGCATCAAGCCTGTTACTTCTGACGAATGTAGATGTTGATGGGCGTGCCGGTAAAGTTCCAACGCTCGCGTATCTTGTTCTCAAGGAAACGCTTGTAAGGTTCCTTGACATACTGCGGCAAATTGGCGAAGAACACAAATGAGGGTACACGCGTATTAGGCAACTGCATACAGTACTTGATCTTGATGTACTTACCCTTGTTTGAGGGGGGAGGCGTGGCCTCGATGATGGGCAGCATCTCCTCGTTGAGTTTCGCGGTAGACACCTTGGTGTTGCGGTTGAGGTAGGTCTCCTTGGCCATCTCGAGCACCTTGAAGATACGCTGCTTGGTGAGAGCCGAGGCGAAGATAATGGGGAAGTCCACGAAGGGGGCAAAGCGCTCGCGGATGGTGTCCTCGAAGTACTTCATGGCCTTGGTGCTCTTGTCCTCCACGAGGTCCCACTTGTTGATGACTACCACGAGGCCCTTCTGGTTGCGCTGGATGAGGGAGTAGATGTTGAGGTCCTGGCTCTCGATGCCGCGTGTGGCGTCGAGCATGAGGATACATACATCTGCATTCTCGATGGCGCGGATAGAGCGCATCACGCTGTAGAACTCGAGGTCCTCGTTCACCTTACCCTTCTTGCGGATGCCGGCGGTGTCGACGAGGTAGAAGTCGAAGCCGAACTTGGTGTAGCGGGTATAGATAGAGTCGCGCGTGGTACCAGCAATGTTGGTCACGATGTTGCGGTCCTCACCGATAAAGGCATTCACGATGGAGCTCTTGCCCACATTGGGACGGCCTACCACAGCGAAGCGGGGTATCTCGTCGACCTCCTCGTCGGGTGTGGGGGCAGGCAACTTCTCGATGACCATATCGAGCAGGTCACCGGTGCCGCTACCCGTGAGTGCCGACACGCAGAAGGGGTCGCCCAAGCCGAGTGAGTAGAACTCGGCCGAGTTGTACTGAAGGTCATAGTTGTCGGTCTTGTTGGACACGAGGATGACGGGTGTCTTCGAGCGGCGCAGGATAGAGGCTACCTGCATGTCGAGGTCGGTGACGCCATTCTGCACATCGACGAGAAAGAGCACCACATCGGCTTCCTCGACAGCGATGAGCACCTGCTTGCGTATCTCCTCTTCAAATATATCGTCGGAGTTGACTACCCAACCTCCGGTATCTACGATTGAGAACTCGCGTCCCGTCCACTCGCACTTACCATACTGACGGTCGCGTGTAGTACCTGCCTCATCGGCCACGATGGCATGGCGAGTCTGTGTGAAGCGGTTAAACAGTGTGGACTTGCCTACATTGGGGCGTCCTACGATAGCTACTAAGTTTCCCATAATAAAAGACCCACCTAAATCCTCCCTGTGAGGGAGGACTTGCGGGATCACGGTTAAATTATATTACTTTATACATTCTCTCGTTTCAGAACAGATTGAGTTCCCTCCCTCCGAGGAGGGTTAGGGTGGGTCCTCTTATTATTCTAAATTATATCCAAAACTACGCAATTCCTTGTCCGAGTTGCGCCAGTCCTTGTCTACTTTCACGAAGGTCTCGAGATAGATGCTCTTGCCGAAGAACTGCTCCAAGGTGCGGCGCGCCTCGGTCATCACCTTCTTCAGTGCCTTGCCCTGGTTGCCGATGATGATGCCCTTCTGCGACTCGCGCTCCACATAGATGACGGCATTGATGTGGATGCTCTTTGCAGTCTCCTTGAACTGCTCCACGCTCACTTCGCAGGCATAAGGTATCTCCTTGTCATAATAGAGGAGTATCTTCTCACGGATAATCTCGGTGACGAAGAAGCGGGCGGGCTTGTCGGTCAGCTGGTCCTTGTCGAAGAAGGGAGGGCTGTCGGGCAGCAGGTCCTTGATGCGGCGGAGCACCACGTCGACATTGAAGTTGTTCGATGCCGAGATGGGGATAATCTCTGCCTGCGGCAGCAACTCGTACCACTCCTCCACGAGGGCCGTGAGGTCCTTCTGGTTGCTCATGTCAATCTTGTTGATGAGCAAGAGGATGGGGACATCCATGCGCTGCACCTTCTGCAAGAAGTCCTGGTTCTTGTCGATCTTCTCCACCACGTCGGTGACGTAGACGAGAACATCGGCATCCTGCAACGCCGACTCGGAGAACTGCAGCATCGACTCCTGCAACTTGTAGTTAGGCTTGAGCACACCAGGTGTGTCGGAGAAGACAATCTGCATGTCCTCCGTATTGACAATACCCATGATACGGTGACGGGTAGTCTGTGCCTTGAAGGTGGCTATGGAGATACGTTCACCGACAAACTTGTTCATCAGTGTCGACTTACCCACATTGGGGTTTCCCACGATATTTACAAATCCTGCTTTGTGCATGTGTTTCTTTTAAGGAGATAAAGGGAGTTAAAGGGAGATAAATGGAGTTAAATGCCAATAGTTAGGTACACCGCGCACAAGACATTTGGCTTTTATCTCCCAAGGAGCGAAAGCGACTATCTCCCTTTATCTTCTTTAACTCCTTTAATAATTTAGCAAAGAAACCGCATCGGTGTGATGCGGTTTCCTGTTCGATTGATTGAGCCGCAAGTTATACTGCAGCCTCTTTCTCGATAGCCAACTTTCCACGATAGTAGCCGCAAGCGCCGCATACAGTGTGGAATACATGCCACTCGCCGCAGTTGGGGCAGATGGCCAATGTAGGAGCTACTGCCTTGTCGTGAGTTCTTCTCTTGGCAGTTCTGGTCTTCGATTGTCTTCTTTTAGGATGTGCCATTTCTTTTAGTTTTAATTATTAATTATTTTCTTTAAACCTTCCCA
>JAFWXS010000021.1 GCA_017517925.1 Bacteroidaceae bacterium
AACGGCGGTAAACCAGCACTTGTTAATCTTGCTTCCGATGATGTGGTTCTCACCGCAAGCGAAACAAGAAATGCGATTGGTGTTCCAGGGTTTGCGGTAGGTAAGAGTTTCTTTAAGGGCGGCAGTTCGATTTCCGTTGTTACGCCAAAGGGTTCTGGAAGCAAAAGTGCATCTGGGGCCGCTGGGGAATCTGCGGCGGCAGATTCGACAGACACATGGAACCAGCTCAAAAAGCTGATCGACTACATGGTGGAGGAACAGAAGGGCATTCTGGACCAAAACCTTAAAGTCCTCGACAAGCAGTTGGAGGAACTCGAAGCCACAAGAAAGGCTCAGAAGGACGAAGACGAGCTTACTGAGAAGCAGCTGAAAGTCGATGAAGCGTTGCTCGAACTGCAAAAAGCGCAGAACGAGCGCACTGTTCGCTACTATAACGAGTCCACGCATCAATGGGAATGGATGGCCGATCAGGGCGTATTGGCACAGGCCGAAGAAGCGTATTCCGATGCCCTGAAAGAGTTGAAGGACTTCCTTTCCGATCTTGATTTCAACGAGCAGAAAGCGGCTATCCAAGCGCAGAAAGATGCTTTGCAGGAAGCGTTCGATGCGTACAAAGAGGGATGGGACCTGATTGTAAAATCCATCGAAAAGCCTACTGGTGATTTAGCGGCCCTGTTTGCGGAACTGAAGACTAACGGAACGGAGGCCATGCAATCCCAAGCCGACAACATTAGCTCTCTTTTGAGTGCGTTGGAGTTGGGGTTCTTCTCTGGGATTGGAGATGTAACTGGAAACGCTAATTCCGGCATAGGGGATGTGACTACAGCCGCAAGTTCGGGGATTGGCGATGTAACTGGAGCCGCTTCCTCCGGTATAACAGAAGTAGTCGCTCGCGCCAATGCTTTCCTTGAATCCGTTAAACAGGCAGAGAACGAGGCTAAAGCCGCAGAGCAAGCCAAATCGAGTTCTGGAGGCGGTGGCGGAAGTGGCAGCGGAAGCGGTGGTGGCGGAAGTGGAGATGCAAGCAAAAAAGAAACCGTTCTTAAATCAAATAATGGAAACTCCATATCCAAGGCGGTTTCCAATTTAGCTTCGACTCTCACCAGTGAAGCAGTTAATATCGCCTCGAAAGCCGTTGGTAATGTGGTTTATAAAGCTACCAACAGTACATCTACGGTCAATAACAACGGGAACAACACATACATTAACGGTGTAAAGATCGGAAGCGGCGCTGCTAATATGACTCTCGGACAAGTGCTGTCAACACTTAATATTCACGCGAATATGGCAAAGTAAAGGAGAAACCACATGCTATTCCAACCTTCTAATATTTCTCCCTCCACTTTGTCTGGTATTGGAGCGGGGACAGTTGATGTAACGCTTGGCCTTACCGTTTCATGGCAGGTGAACGGTGACACGCCCATGACGGCGTATAAGATCACCATCTATCAGAACGATACCGCAAGCACACAAAAGTATACAACGGGGAAGATTTCTCTGTCTTCCCCGTACTTCCAGCCCCACGATAAAAACGGAAATCCGCAGTTTTTTTCGACGCAGATTTCTGCGGCGAACCTTTCTGCCGCCGGCATCGTGAACGGATACGCTAACGGGTACAAGCTGCTCATCACCCAATGGTGGTCCGCAAATGACTATGTGGAGCAGACATCCGCTTCCGTATTCAATACTCTGAAGAACCCCGTGCTGACCATCGACACAATCAGCGGCACGAGCATGGCGGAAACGATTACCGCAACATACTCTCAGGCACAGGGCGACCCGATCTCCACGGTAGAGTGGGTCTTCGCTGTGGCAGGTTCCGAAGGCACTCCTTTGAAGCAGACAGGCACGGTCACAACCCAAATCCTGTCCTTTGATGTTGACGGTCTAATGGATGGCGTGACCTACTCCATTGAGTGTAATGTGGTCACAGCTGGCGGCGTATATATCTCTACAGGGTTCATCCAGTTCACGGTATCGTACAGCGTTACAGCAGAGCAGGTGACATACACATTGGGCCAGTTGAAAGGCTCCAACGGCGTGTACCTTACATGGAACGCCATGACGGGTGCTGGCATCACCACTTATGACATCTACAGGCAGGAGACAGGAACCTACTTCTTGAAGAAAGTCGCAAGCGTGGATGCCGCTCTGCGAGAGGTAGTGGACTACGCCATCGGTTCCAGGCGTGAGAGTCAATACTATGTGTTCGGCATGAACGGGACATCCCCCGTGTCCGTGCTGACCACGAGCAAGATCAATCCTACCTTTTGGGACTACTCGATCCTCCTTTGCTACACCGATAGTGACGGCGTGTACCATGTGAGTTCCGAGTACAGGTTCGGCATAAACGTGGAGACAGGGACCGTTTCGAACAACAACGAACCTACCTTGCAGGTAAACTTCACCCGCTACCCGAACAGGCAGCCCATCAGCACCCTGTATAAAACGGGATCGCTCAAGAGTTACATCGGGAAAGTCAGCGCAATGAACGAATACTCCGACTCGCTGACGAGGCAGGACGAGATCATGGCGATCTCCACTTCGAGGCTTACCAAGTTCCTAAAGAACAGGAAGGGCGAGGTCCTTATGGTGGAAACCGCATCCTCGATCACAATGGAAACGATGGATGAGTCCACGGTTCAGCCTTTGCGTATGGCATTGAACTGGGTTGAAGTCGGTGATGCGGCAAGCGCAATGATCGTTTCCGAACCGACAGACAGTTTCTTCCCTGTAAGCGCATGACAACGGCGATACGCCGTATGAGAGTGAATCATGAGTAAAGTATATACCCTAACGGGTTCGCTTCGAACGGGTCATTTGAAAGCCAGCGACTACCTGGAGCCGGCTTGGACAAATTTCCTCAACTGGAACGAAGAATCGTCTAACCGTGGCTACGCTGGCTATGATACTGGTTATTGGTACTATGCCACGAACATTCTGTTCGACCAACCAACGCTTACATCGTTGCGGACCAAAGTAAGCAATGGCGCTACTGCCACCGTTACGCTAACAGTATACTGTTCCCAGGCAATGACAGGCGAAACGCTTATCGCCTACAAGTACAACAGCACAGTATACGGTGACGGCAATTCAAAAGCGTGGGCGAGATGTCACAACGATGGTACATCTGGCGCTGATGCGGCTTCTGTCGCATATTTAATCCCAGCCCAAACCCTCACAACTGGGACGAGGACGTTCACACTCAAGGGTACGGCTGATGGTATCCCGTATGCCGGTATCCCTCAGTATGGCCTTGTCGCTGGACCTCAGACAAATGTAACTGGCCGGTGGCGGTTCACATCTGCCACGCTAACTGTTACCACCAACGAGGTCACTATCTCGTATAGCAAAGGCTCATACGGAACAGGCAACAGCTATACTGATGTTATCATACCTGGCAGCACTCTACGAGGATCGGGGTATTATTCGAGAACTGGCTACACGCAGGACGGTTGGTCCGTCAATGCTAACGGATCGACAAAGGACTACAACCTGTCTGCACCTTATTCCGGTTCGGCTGACCTAACCCTGTACCCGCATTGGAAAGCGGATACATACACGATCAAATACGATGCGAACGGCGGTTCGGGCGCTCCTGGCAATCAGACGAAAACATACGGAGTAGACCTTACTCTTTCGTCTACAAAGCCAACACGGGCAAACGCATCAGCGGGAAGCTATACTGTAACATACGATGCCAATGGCGGCAACGTATCACCCGCATCGGTATCTGCGGCTCGTACAACATCATACACATTCAAAAACTGGAATACTGCATCGGGCGGCGGCGGTACAAGTTATGCCTCCGGCGGTACATATTCAACAAACGCAGCGGCAACCCTGTACGCCCAGTGGAACTCGTCCACATCAACCGCCGCTGTAACGCTTGCTACCCCAACAAAGAGCGGTTATACCTGCAACGGTTGGTACACAGCGGCGTCAGGCGGAACCAAGGTTGCAAACGCAGGAGCAAGCTACACGCCGACAGGGAACATAACCATATATGCTCAGTGGACGGCGAACGTTGTAGCTCCTACATTCACCACTCAGCCATCATCCAAGTCTGTATACAGGGGTGCAAGCACAAGCCTGTCTGTAGTGGCTACCACAAGCCAGGGGACCATTACATATCAGTGGCAATCCTCTTCGAATAACAGCAGTTGGTCCAACATAAGCGGGGCAACCTCCGCAAGTTATACCACTCCGACATCTACTGTCGGGACAGTATACTACCGATGCGTTGCGACAGCTACTAAAGACGGGGTATCGAAAAGCACGAACTCGAACTCCGCCTCCGTTGCCGTAAGCGCGACCCCGACTCCAACGATCTCGACTCAGCCATCGAGCAAGAGCGTAAATGTCGCAGGGACAGCAAGCCTTTCCGTGGCCGCATCCACAGCTTCGGGGACGTTATCGTATCAATGGTATTCTTCTGCTAATGGAAGCAGTTGGAGCGCGATCAGCGGTGCTACATCGACTTCGTATTCCGCACCCACATCATCCCCAGGGACCACATACTACAAAGTACGCGTAACGAACACACTCAATGGGTACACAACATACACCGATTCGAGTGCCGTTACTGTTGCCGTATCCGTAGCCGCCCCTACGATCACAACTCATCCAAGCAGTTTAACTGTAAATCGCGGCGCAACGGCAACCTTATCTGTTGCCGCCACAGCACCTTACGGAACTCTTTCGTACCAATGGCAATCTTCTTCGAACAATAGTTCGTTCTCGAATATTTCCGGTGCTACAAGCGCAAGCTACACGGCCCCGACTTCCTCGACAGGTGTTGTATACTACAGGTGCGCTGTAAAAGCGACTTACAGCGGGACATCATCGGGGAACACTTATTCCAACTCCGCATCCGTTTCAACCGATGCGACTCCTGCCCCTGTAATCACTGCGAATCCAAGCAATAAGAGCGTTATTACAGGAACAGCTGGGCAGACGATTTCAGTAACCGCAACAGGGAACAGCCTGTCCTACCAATGGCAGAGTTCTACAGATAACTCTACATGGTCAAATGTCAGCGGAGCCACATCGTCCTCCTACTCTTTCCCGACATCGACTGCGGGGACCGTGTACTATCGATGCGTTGTCACAAACACGCTGAACGGATACACGGCAACAGCTACCTCCACGGCGGCTACAGTAATTGTTTCGGACCTTACTGGGCCGACATTCACAAGCCAACCTGTAAGCGCAAACTACGCTATCGGCGGAACAGCGGTAGCCTTATCCGTTTCTGCGACATCGAACGGAACCGTCACTTACCAGTGGCAATCGTCCAATGACAACTCGACATGGAGCAACATAAGCGGTGCGACATCTGCGAACTACACGCCGCCTACGAACACAGCCGGCGTAAAGTATTACCGATGCGTGGCAACCGCAACAGGCGGTTCGCAATCCAATACTGCGAACTCGTCCTCTGCATCCATCACAGTGATCCAGGCAACCGCGCCTGTCTTCGCCTACGATCTTTCGCAGATCGATGTGACCTACAACGCAGGTGACATATCAAACGCTCTGAACGGAACCGCAACGGCTACCAACGGAACCATCAACTATCAATGGTACAAGAGTACCGATTCCGGTTCGACCTGGTTCCCGATTGCCGGCGCAACATCAGCGACTTACGCTCCTGCGACTACAGAGGGCGGCACGGCGTATTACCGAGTCATTGCGACTAACATTGTCGGTACATCATCGGCATCCACCACTTCGAACGCAGCGAAAGTCACCGTCCAAAACGTGATCCTGGACTATGATGCGAAGTGGAGCCAATACATCAACTCTGTAGGCAAGCCGTTCGTGAAGCTGGCAAGGCTCGACTTCCTCAACCCGAACGGGTCTGTGCTTTACACTTTGGACAACAATCCGCTCAACTCCAAGAGCGGAGCGTTCATCCAATCCGGCGAACTGACAGTGAACCTGCAAAACGGGATGCGTAGAACGGCCACGGTGACTCTTTCGAACCTTGACGGCGAGTTCGACTACAATGTAAACAAACTGTGGTTCGGACAGCAGGTCCGTCTTTGGGAGGGAATGATCCTGCCGAGCGGTGCAGACTTCTACATCAGCCAGGGCGTGTTCTATGTCAAGGACCCCAACGAGGTATTCGAGCCTGGTCTGAAACAGACAACATTGAACCTCGTAGACAAGTGGGCGTATCTTGACGGGACCCTGTTCGGGAACCTTGACGGGACATACGAGGTCCCCTTGAATAGCAACATCTTCAATGCGATACAGTCCGTCCTCGATCTCGACAGAGGGAACGGGCAGAAGGTTGACTCGTCCCCGCCTGTGTTTACGAACTACTACAACGGCAAGACAACAACGCTGCCTGACGGAACCACGGTACCCCTCACGAACACCCCGTACACATACAGATGCGATGGGGAAGAGGGGACATACGCCGACATCATCCTTGAGATGAATACTATGCTGGCGGGATGGATTGGATACGATGCAAACGGGCAGCTCCGACTCGATCCTTCTCAGGATGACATCCTGGATACCACGAAGCCTGTTCAGTGGCAGTTCTCCCCAAACAACAGCACGTTCTTGGGGGCGACATACACCGTCAAGAACAGCGAGGTGTACAACGATATCATCATCATTGGTGAAAGCCTGTCTAAGTACGGGCAGACAGCTGGAAGGGCCACGAACTATGACCCGAAGAGCGATACGAACGTGAACATCATCGGCTTGAAGACGAAGCGGTATCAGCAATCCGGCTACTACACGCAGGATATCTGTGAGAGCCTTGCGACTTTCAAACTGAAGCGGGAGAGCGTTCTGAAGAAGTCCGTATCCATAAAGTGTTCGCAGATGTTCCATCTCCAGGAGAACAACCTCGTCACTATTGAGAGAACAGACAAGTATGGGAACCCCATTGAGCGACATCTTATTACTGGGTACACCAGGCCAATAGCACAGAACGGAGAAATGGTACTAAACGCCACATCGGTCATGGACCAGCCTGTAGCCACGATAACAACAGCGCCTTAAAGGAGAAAGCATGTCAGACTTAAATAAAGAGGCATTGGATGTATGGGGCGCATTGAAGCCCATGATCGACCAAGAAATCAGCAGCAGAACGCAGGGGATGGTGCAGCGTAGAAAGGCGAAAGTCACAACGGCCCCATCCCTTGCGACTAACACGATAGGCGTCACGGAAGCGTTCGGGGACGAGATGTTCCTTCCGTTCGTGTCCAACATGATCTCCGCCAAAGTCGGGGACTTTGTTTGGATCGAGTGGATGTACGGTGCTACGAACGCTTTCGTTTCTTCCTTTGCCGCAGTAGATGATAAGAATCTCACCGTTGCGGGGACACTTGATGTGGTTCAGCGCCGTTGCTATGCCACGCTGTCAAGTGCAGGATGGTACAGGGTGCTAACGTATACTGGCGCAAGTGATGCGCGCGCACTTGGTGGAAATGGTGACATATATGATTTTAGTATAACAAGAAAGAGAGATGACGGCAACAATGAGGTGCATAAGATCACCCTTCTAAATCCGTATAATGTGTTTAAGTTCGTGGACGAATCAAGCGCATCAAATGGTCACTTTGTTACTAAAATCAGAGTTACAAGCAATTCGACAACCCATACAAAGTGTGTTGATATATATTATGATAGCACACGAGTTAATCCTGTTACTGTTGATTTCATATTGCACAGTAACCCCGATACGCAAGGCAACTGCGTTGCTTCTGGCCTGACCGCCGTAGCCG
>JAFWXS010000022.1 GCA_017517925.1 Bacteroidaceae bacterium
AGTACTCATATGCATCCCAACCAATCTCGGTACAGGTGGGTGCCTGTGCCTCAACGGTTACGATATCATGATTCAGTGCAGGCTTTTCGACCTTCGTGGTATAATCGCAGCGAGTACAAGTCTCATAAGCGTTCCAGCCGACTTCGGTACAGGTAGGTGCCTTGGCCTCATGATTCACCTTATCATGACCCAGCGCTCCCTTTTCCTCATAAGTGGTGTAATCGCAGCGAGTACAGGTCACATAGGCATCCCAACCAATTTCAGTACAAGTGGGTTCCTTGGAATCATGCCCCACCTCGTCGTGGTCCAAAGCGGCCTTCTCTTCGTAAGTGGTGTAATCACAACGAGAGCAGGTCTCATAGGCATCCCAGCCGATTTCGGTACAGGTGGGTTCCTTGGCTGCGTGCGTCACACGTGCATGACCCAGCGCAGATTTTTCCTTATAAGTGGTGTAATCGCAACGAGAGCAGGTCTCATAGGCATCCCAACCAATTTCGGTACAGGTAGGCGCTTTCGCTTCGTGTGCTACCTTCGCATGACCCAGAGGTTCGCTGCCCTCTTCAATTGCACCGCATACCGAACAAATCTTTGCTACCGTACAAGTAGGCTCAACCCAGGTATGCTCAATACACAGCGATGCACCACACCGTTTGCAGCGGTTATTTTCATCGGGCTCGGTATGCTTCAAGGCTGCCTTTTCCTCATAAGTGGTATAGTCGCAGCGAGTGCAGATCTCATAGGCATCCCAACCAATTTCGGTACAAGTGGGTTCCTTGGCCTCCTTGGTTACCTTGTCGTGATCCAAGGCTGCCTTTTCCTTGTAAGTGGTATAATCGCAACGAGAGCAGGTCTCATAAGCGTCCCAACCGATCTCTGTACAGGTAGGTGCCTGTGCATCATGCACCTTGTAATCATGGCCCAGTTCATCGAGGGCTTTGTAGGTAGTGTAGTCGCAACGAGTGCAAGTCACATAAGCGTTCCAGCCACCTTCGGTACAGGTGGGCGCCTGTGCTTCATGCTCCACCTCGTCATGGTCCAGAGCTTCCTTTTCCATATAGGTGGTATAATCGCAGCGAGTGCAGGTCACATAAGCATCCCAACCGATTTCGGTGCAAGTGGGTGCCTTGGCCTCATGCTCCACCTCGTCGTGGCCCAAAGCTGCCTTTTCCGCATAAGTGGTGTAATCACAGCGGGTGCAGGTCTCATAGGCATCCCAGCCCACTTCAGTACAAGTAGGCATCTTGGCCGTATGGCTCACTTTGTTGTGACCCAAGGCTGCCTTTTCCACATAAGTGGTGTAATCGCAGCGAGAGCAGGTCTTATACGCATCCCAACCCACTTCAGTACAGGTCGGTGCCTTAGCCTCATGCTCTACCTCATCATGACCCAGTGCGGCCTTTTCCTCGTAAGTAGTATAATCGCAGCGAGAGCAGGTCACATAAGCATCCCAACCAATTTCAGTACAGGTAGGTGCCTTGGCCTCATGATCCACCTCGTCGTGGCCTTTAGCCAGCTCCACTTCATAGGTAGAATAGTCACAGCGAGAGCAAGTTACATACTCAGCCCAGCCGTTCTCGGTACAGGTAGCTGCTTTTCCGCCATGTGCAATTTCAGCATGGCCCAGCGCTGCCTTTTCCGCATAAGTGGTGTAATCACAGCGCTTACAAGTCACATAAGCATCCCAGCCGATTTCTGTACAGGTAGGTGCTTTGGCCTCATGGCTCTCTTCGTCATGGTCCAGCGCTGCCTTTTCCGCATAGGTGGTGTAATCGCAGCGAGAACAGGTCACATAAGCATCCCAACCAATTTCAGTACAGGTGGGTTCCTTGGCTTCATGGCTCTGTTCGTCATGGCCCAGCGCTGCCTTTTCCACATAGGTGGTGTAATCGCAGCGAGAGCAAGTCACATACTCATCCCAACCAATGGCGGTACAGGTAGGTGCCTTGGCTTCATGGCTCTCTTCGTCATGGCCCAGCGCTGCCTTTTCCACATAGGTGGTGTGATCACAGCGAGTGCAGGTCTCATAGGCATCCCAGCCGATTTCGGTACAAGTAGGTGCCTTAGCCTCATGATTCACCGGATCGTGACCCAAGGCAGCAACGACTTCCTGAGCAACAGTCACAGTGTCGCAGACCGAGCAGTGCTTACCTTCGGTCAGGCCGGTTGCCGTACAGGTGGGCGCAACGGCGGCATCTGCCACTTCGGTGTGGCCGGTAGCCGCAATTTCTGCGGTTTCCGTATAACCGCATACACAGGTAAGAGTCTTTTCGCCTACTTCAGTACAGGTAGGCGCCGTTGTTACAGATTCTTTAGTGAAGCTGTGTTCATGATTTGCAAGTGCAGCGCCACAGATATCACACAGAGAGTCGCCATTTGCATCCGACACAGCAGTATCTTCATGGACAGCGTCGGAGCAAGTCCACTTGCCGTTGGTATAGGTGTAAGTATCTGCGGCGGTCTGCACAAATGAACCGTCGGCGTTTTTCAGCTTGGCGGAGGTGAGGGGAATTTCAGTATATCCCGTACCCTGCACCAACTGATGGGTTACAGTCTGGGTACCCGGGTTAACCTTTACAACACCGGAGCCTTCACTGTAAACATTCGCACCGCCAGCAGTTGTGTACACAAAGCCTGCAGATGCATCAATGGTGCCATTGATAACAATCGCTGCATCTACCAAGTCAGCTTCGGTTCGAATATTGGTTCGACCAGGTGCATAGGTCAAAGGCAGAACTTTTGCATTTTTATTGTTAAACGCAGTACCATTTGCGTCGACACCTTCACCGTATGTAAAAGTTCCCCACTCATCAGCGTCATATACATATATATTTATGCCACTTGCCAGAGTACAAGTTGCACCCTTGTTGACGCGAATTTGGGATCCGGGCAGCATTGCTATATCCTGACCAATCGTAACATTGCCACTATTGGCAGTCACGACCAGGTTACTGGTGATCGGAAGCTCATAGTCTTTGGAGTTAATACCGGTCGTACCAACTTTCATTTCGATGGAAGAGAACGACAAGTTACCATTCGCTTCAACAATCAGCCGATCCGTAGCTCCATCATAACGCTTGG
>JAFWXS010000023.1 GCA_017517925.1 Bacteroidaceae bacterium
AACCTATCATTCAAACTGTTCTCAAATCTTTTAGAGGCTTATTATTTTCGATAGAGAGAAATTTGGCAAGCGGCAGATTTCACTCCCTCCAAAATAATAGATTGATAAGAGTGTACTGTTGCCGTTCTTGGAAATTGTCGTACCTTTGTGCCGAAAACGTGGAATGATGGAAACATCAAACTGCAAATAGCACTGAAAAGAGAAGAAACACCCTTTATTGATACGCTTTGAGCGTTAAGAAACAATAAAAAGGTTAAATCTTCACCTTTTAGAATGCACCCTTAAAGGTCATGACCATATTTCTGACCTATTACTCGCAAAATATTGAGTAATAACTGGTTGTAAATACATGTACTGTTCTTCTTTAACCAAACTTGTCATACCGAAGACTATGATGAACATTGGGCAATATGCTTTTCTCAGTTGCTTTAACCTAGCAGAAGTTTATTGTAAATCAAAAACTCCCCCAACTATTGATGATTATACTTTTGCAAATGTGGATACATACATCCCCGTCTATGTACCCGCAGGTTCTGTGGCGGCTTACAAGGCGGCAGCGTATTGGAACGAGTTTACCAATATTCAGCCCATTCCATCCAATGACATCGCCTCTGGTACCTGTGGGGATAACCTCACTTGGCGACTGACCGAGGAGTATGAACTGGTCATCGAGGGCACGGGAGATATGTATGACTACGAACAAGATTCAGCTCCTTGGTATGAATATTGTCATATGATTAATAAGGTTGCTCTTCCTGACGGCATGTTGAGTATTGGAAACTGGGCTTTCGGTGATTGCAGCAGCCTCACTTCTATCACTATCCCCGAGAGCGTGACGAGTATTGGAGAACATGCCTTCTCTGATTGCAGCGGTCTAACTGCCCTCACCATCCCTGAGGGTGTGACGAGTATTGAAGGATGGGCTTTTCTTCATTGTACCAGCCTCACCTCCATCACCATTCCTGCAAATGTAATCAATATAGGCTATGGAGTTTTGATGGGTTGCAATGGACTTGTATCTGTTATTGTTGAGGTGGGGAATCCTGTGTATGATTCGCGATACAATTGTAATGCAATCATTGAAACGAGTAGCAATACCTTGGTTGATGGATGTTCTATCACGGTAATTCCTAATGATATTACTAGTATAGGAAATCGTGCATTTTGTTATTGTGACTTTGCTACCATTTCCATCCCCGAGAGCGTGACTAAAATCGAGGACTGTGCATTCGGATGCAGTAGCCTCACCTCTATCACCATCCCTGAGGGCGTGACGAGTATTGGAAGTGAGGCTTTCTATCGTTGCGGCAGTCTCGCCTCCATCACTATTCCTGAGAGCGTGACGAGCATTGGAGAGAGTGCTTTCTATAATTGCCGCAGCCTCACCGCCATCAACATCCCCGAGGGTGTGACGAGTATTGGAGACTATGCTTTCCGTAGTTGCAGCAGCCTCACCTCCATCACTTGCAAAGCGCTGACGCCTCCTGCAATTTCATCTTCGACATTCAGCGGCGTCGACAAGTCCATCCCCGTCTACGTGCCCGTAGGCTCGGTAGAGGCCTACAAGGCGGCAAACTATTGGAAGGAGTTTACCAATATTCAATCCTTGGGCAATGAGTATACCCTCACGGTATCTGCCACTGGGTACGCATCGCTCTATCTCGACTATGCCACGGAGATTCCCGATGATGTAAAGGTATACATTGCCACCAGCGTGGAGGGCGACAGGCTGATGATGACCCAGGTGACTGGTGTTCTCCCTGCCGAGACGGGTGTAATCGTGCGTGCGAAGGCAGGTACCTATACCTTTGTGGAGTCTGAGGATACTCCTGCCAGTGTGGAGGGTAACCTGCTGACAGGAACAGCCACTGACACCTATATCACCGCTGAGTCAGGCTATGCCTACTACGTGCTGGACAAGCCGGAAGGTAAGGAAGTAGGCATGTACAAAGCCAAGCTCACCGACGGACAGTTCCTCAACAATGCCAACAGGGCCTATCTTGCACTCGACTTGGGCAACCTCGGCATCTTTGACGATGAGGTGGACACCGAGGAGGAGGGCGGCCAGCTGAGCAATGGCTTGCGCTTCCACTTTGGCGGCACGACAGCAATTGACAATGTAGAATTTACAAATGACAATTTTGAGAACGTCATCTACGACTTGCAGGGACGTCGTGTGGAGAAGCCGACTAAGCCCGGTATCTACATTGTTAACGGACAGAAGGTGATGGTAAGATAACGAGAGTTGTGTTTAGGGTGTATAGTATAGTGTTGTTTGCACTTCTGATCTTCTACACTCTTGTAATTCCTAAAAACGATTAGCAAACGATTCCCCATGGCACCGAGCCGTGGGGAATCGTTTTTTCTCCCTCTACCCTATGGGAATAATTAAAAACGATAAAAATAGTTGCATTATCCTAAACGGGATTATTCTGATTAGGATAATAGGTGAAAAAAGATTATCTTTGCGCAGATTTTAAAATAAATAGGTGTATGGATAATCCGTTTGTAACTAAAGGCTATGCCGGTCCGGAGTACTTTTGTGACCGTGTGGACGAAACCCGTAAGTTGGTCGAACTCACGACCAACGGCAATAATATGGCATTGATCTCGCCACGCCGTGTGGGAAAAACGGACTTGATACATCACTGTTTCGGTCAGCCCGGGATAAGGGATAAGTACTATACTTTCCATATCGACATCTATGCCACGACCAGCATGTGCGATTTTGTCAATGTGTTTGGTAAGGCTATATTGGATGAGCTGAAACCCAAAGGACGCAGTGCGTGGGAGGGATTCCTGAATATGTTGCGTTCGGTGCGCTCCGAGGTGTCGTACGACATCAATGGCACTCCCTCGTGGAGCATCGGGCTGGGCGACATTACCAATCCTGCAGCCACACTCGATGAGATATTTGCCTATCTGAATGCTGCCGACAAGCCTTGTATGGTGGCCATTGACGAGTTTCAGCAGATAACGAAGTATGCCGATGGGGTTAACGTGGAGGCTACGATACGCACCTACATGCAGAAATGTATCAACGCCACGTTCATCTTTGCCGGCTCGCAGCGCCACCTGATGGGCGAGATTTTCACTTCGCCCTCGCGCCCGTTCTACCAGTCGGTGCTCATCATGAACCTGCAGCCCATCTCGGTGGACAAGTATGTGGAGTTTGCTCAATCGCAGTTTGCCAAATACGATAAGCGCATCGAGGCCGATGTGGTGAGGGAGGTCTATGCGAAGTTCGATGCCGTTACCTCGTGCGTCCAGCGCGTGCTCAATGTGCTGTTCTTGAAGACAACGCAGGGTGGGGTGTGTACGACACCTATGGTGCAGGATGCGGTGGATTATATCATAGCCCTCTTCTCCGAGACCTACGAGATGTTGTTGGAGAAGATTCCCGAGAAACAGCGCGAGGTGCTCAAGGCCATCGCTCATGCCGAGCGGGCCAAGGAGGTGACGGGCAAGGCATTCATCAAGAAATATCGCCTTCAGACGGCCAGCGCGGTCAATGCTGCCATACGAGGGCTGTTGGAAAAGGACCTTATCACTCAGGATAAGGATACCTACAGCTTGTATGACCCCTTCTTTGCCCTTTGGCTCAGAGGAAGGATTTAGTATCACTGTGTGACGCTTTCTTTGATTATTCGTGGCACGGTCGTGGGGGATACTTTTTCTCAGTATACATCCGTGAAGTCCCTTATAAGGATGCATTCTTTCCTTTACGTACTGTCACAACTGTACGGTTTTAGTTTTGAGCTATGAGCTGCGAGCTTTGAGCTATGAGTTTTGAGCTATGAGTTATGAGCTTTGAGCTGCCATCCGGAGGGTAAGCTCACTTCTCAAAGCTCACCTCTCAAAGCTCACTTCTCTAAAGCTCCAGCTTCTCGAGTTCTTTCTTCCGCTCTTTGAGTACCTCACGGTACTGTTCCACAAACGTTGTGTCGAGGGCGATGCTTCTCTCCTCGCCGCGGCGGGTGGTCTTTGTGGCCAGTCCTTTGGCCGTGTCGAGCATGCGTAGGGCGGCATCGATGTCGTCGGTCATCTCGTAGTATAGGGCGAGGTTATAGGCTGCCATGAAGCGGTATGCCTGCAGCTTGCTCTCGTCGAGGAGCTGTTGCCACTGCTCGGCTGCAGCCTCCCAGTTGCCTTCGGCTACGTATACCTTGGCTTCGCGCAGGGCATAACAGAGGCGGTCATAGTAAAACACGCGCTCGCGCTCTTTCCACGAGGGTAGGTAGGGGGAGATTGCAGCCTGAGCAAGTAATTGAGGGATTTGGGGAATGAGCTCTCCCATTTCGTCGGCATCGTTGACCCAATAGTCGAGGGTCTCCTTGTCCATGATGCTGGTACCGTGTATGCTGTCACGGTCGGGAGTATAGATGCGTGTACAGAGATAAGCGTTGAGAGGACGCGAGATGAACCGTGCAGCGGGGTTGTAGATAAGGCAGGCGTAGTCGATGGAGTAGAGCATCTCAACGTCGAGTTCGCGGCACAGAGCATTGACTTCTGCCCCCGAAAGGATATGCGATGCGGTACTGTCGGGGTGATAGAGCAAAGAATCGAGCACGACCACGCGCTCCATTACGCCGGCATCGGCAAAGGCAAGGGCTATGTACTCCTTCACGGTGTCGGCATCGCAGGGGAGGATGATGGCATTGTCGTTGGCTACGACGACGTTGTGTCGGCTGAAGTTGCTCACCACGCCTACGCTCCTTATTGTGCGCTCGGGCATTACCTCGGGTGGCAGCATTTGCTCGATGTTTACGTAGAGGAGTTCGCTGCAGGAACTCAATAGAAAAAGGGAGGAAAGGAAGAAGAGACTCACCCTAACCCTCCTTACAGGAAGGGGACTTAGGACAGCGATGTCAGAACCCCCTCCCTCACAGGGAGGGTAGGGGTGGGTCTTTTTCTTACAGTCCCTTACCATGGCAGTTCTTGAACTTCTTGCCCGAGCCGCAGGGGCAGGGGTCGTTGCGGCCTACGGTGTGCTCGGCACGGATGGGCTCACGACGCTGTGTGCGGGTATCGTTCTGCGCTGCTGCCTGCTGGTTGCGGTCGCCCAGCTCGGCGCGGTTTTCCTGATATTGCTGACGGCGCTGTGCACGGGTCTCTACGGGTGCCTGACGCACCTCGTCGGGCTGCTGCATGGGGATCTGTCCGCGCATGAGGATGGAGAGGGTCTTGTCGTTGATCTTGTTGACCATGGCATCGAAGAGGTTCACCGACTCTAACTTATAGATGAGGAGCGGGTCCTTCTGCTCGTAGCTGGCGTTGCGTACCGACTGCTTCAGCTCGTCGAGTTCGCGGAGGTTCTCCTTCCATGCCTCGTCGATGACGTGCAGCATGATGGCCTTTTCGAAGGCTTTCACCACCTCTTTACATTCGGTTTCATAGGCAGCCTTGAGGTCGACGGGTATCTGATACATGCGCTTGCCGTCGGTGATAGGCACGAGGATGCGCTCGAAGCGGCCTCCGTCGCGCTCGTACACCTGCTTGATGACGGGGTTGGCCACCTGTGCCAGGCGGTCCATCTTGCCCTTGAAGCCGGCCATGGCAGCCTCGAAGGTCTGCTCCACGAGCTCGGGTGTTTTCTTGTTGTTATAGTCTTGCTCGCTGAAGGGGCACTCGAGTGCCATGACGCGGAATAGCTCCATGCGGATGCCTTCGTAGTCATTGTTCTCGATGATGCGTTCGCAGCGTTCCCATATCATGTTGGCGAGGTCCATGCCGATGCGCTCTCCCATGAGGGCGTGGCGGCGCTTGGTGTAGATAACGGTACGTTGCTTGTTCATCACGTCGTCGTACTCCAGCAGGTGCTTACGCACACCGAAGTGGTTTTCCTCGACCTTCTTCTGGGCGTTTTCGATGCTCTTGGATATCATCTTGTGCTCCAGCATTTCGCCTTCCTGGAAGCCGAGTTTGTCCATCACGCTGGATATGCGGTCGGCGGCGAAGAGGCGCATGAGGTTGTCTTCCAAGGATACGAAGAAGACTGATGAGCCCACGTCGCCCTGACGTCCCGAACGTCCGCGCAACTGGCGGTCCACGCGGCGGCTCTCGTGACGCTCGGTACCGATGATAGCGAGACCGCCGGCTGCCTTCACCTCGTCGGTGAGCTTGATGTCGGTACCACGGCCGGCCATGTTGGTGGCGATGGTCACGGTGCCCTTCTGTCCGGCCTTGGCCACGATGTCGGCCTCCTTCTGGTGCAGCTTGGCATTCAATACATTATGTTCTATCTTGCGCATGGTGAGCATACGGCTGAGCAGCTCACTGATCTCTACCGATGTAGTACCCACGAGCACGGGACGTCCCTCGGCCACCATCTTCTCCACCTCGGCGATAACGGCATTGTACTTCTCGCGCTGTGTCTTGTAGATGCGGTCGTTCATGTCGTTACGCGCGATGGGACGGTTGGTGGGGATCACCACCACATCAAGCTTGTAGATGTCCCAAAATTCGCCAGCCTCGGTCTCGGCCGTACCGGTCATACCTGACAGTTTGTGGTACATACGGAAGTAGTTCTGCAGGGTGATGGTGGCGAAGGTCTGTGTGGCTGCCTCCACCTTCACGCGTTCCTTGGCCTCGATGGCCTGGTGCAAGCCGTCGCTGTAGCGGCGACCCTCCATGATACGTCCTGTCTGCTCGTCGACAATCTTCACCTCGCCCTGTTCGGTGACGATGTACTCGGTGTTCTTCTCAAACATGGTGTAGGCCTTGAGCAGCTGGTTGATGGTATGTACGCGCTCGCTCTTGACGGCATAGTTGGTGAAGAGCTCGTCCTTCTTCTGCAGCAGCTCCTCGCCTTCGAGTCCGCTGCCCTCGAGGGCCGACATCTCTGAAGCAATGTCGGGCAGCACGAAGAGTGTGGGGTCGGCAGCGTTGCCGGTGATAAGCTCGATACCCTTGTCGGTGAGGTCCACGCTGTTCAGCTTCTCGTCGATGACGAAGTAGAGCACGTCGGTGGCTTCGGGCATGCGTCGGTTATTCTGCTCCATGTAGATGGCCTCGGTCTTGAGCATACCTGTCTTGATGCCGGGCTCGGAGAGGAACTTGATGAGGGGCTTGTTCTTGGGCAGTGCCTTATGGCTGCGGAAGAGGGCGAGGAAACCGGCCTCCACCTCCTCCTTGTTTTCTGAATATACGAGTCGCTTGGCCTCGGCGAGGAGTTGTGTGGCGAGGCGTTTCTGTGCTTCCACGAGACGCTCCACTAAGGGGCGTAGCTCTTCGAACAGCTGGTCGCCCTTCTTGGGTACAGGACCAGAGATGATGAGCGGGGTACGGGCATCGTCGATCAATACCGAGTCCACCTCGTCGACAATGGCGTAGTTGTGGCGGCGCTGCACGAGGTCGGCAGGCGATGAGGCCATGTTGTCGCGCAGGTAGTCGAAGCCGAACTCGTTGTTCGTACCGAAGGTGATGTCGGCCATGTAAGCCTGACGGCGAGCCTCGGAGTTGGGCTGGTGCTTGTCGATGCAGTCTACGGTCAAGCCGTGGAACTGGTAGAGCGGTCCCATCCACTCGGAGTCACGCTTGGCGAGGTAGTCATTCACGGTAACGACGTGTACGCCGTTGCCTGTCAAGGCGTTGAGGAATACGGGCAGCGTAGCCACGAGGGTCTTACCCTCACCCGTAGCCATCTCGGCAATCTTGCCCTTGTGGAGTACCACGCCACCGAAGAGCTGCACGTCGTAGTGGATCATGTTCCACACGGTGTCGTTGCCGCCCGCTTCCCAGTGGTTGGTGTAGATGGCTTTGTCGCCCTCGATGCGCACGAAGTCCTTGGTAGCCGCCAGCGTGCGGTCCATGTCGGTAGCGGTCACGGCGACCTCCTCGTTCTCGGCAAAGAGCTTGGCGGTAGCCTTCACGATGGCGAATGCCTCGGGCAGCACTTCGTCGAGAGCCACCTCGTACTTGTCGAGCACGGCAGTCTCTAATTTGTCTATCTCGGTGAAGAGCTTCTCGCGCTCCTCAATCTCGGTCTCTTCGACTTTTGCTTTCAGCACGGCAATCTTGGAGTTCTCTTCCACAGCCAACTGGTGTATGCGTTCTTTCAGTTCTTGCGTCTTGGCACGGAGCTCATCGGCCGAGAGCTTCTCGATGCTTTCGTAAGCTTTCTTTACTTTCTCTACCCATGGCTGTATCTCACGCATGTCGCGTGTATTCTTATTGCCAAACAGTTTGCCAATAAATTCGTTAAATCCCATATCTTTGTTTTAGTTTATATTTATCTTTATTTCTTTACACAACAATAGTGCCAACGGACAAGATTACAAGATTGTTTGCAGTTTTGTCACAAATATTGACAGCATTTTGCATTACAGCACCTTATTATTGAATAAGGAGCAAAGGTACAACAACTTTTTGGATAAACTGCACAAAGCATTCAGTTTGTTACTTTGCGAGAGTGTTTGTCAACTCGTCTACGATATCGCGTGCCACCTCGGTCTTTGTCTTGAGGGGATACTCCTTGACCTCCTCTTTGGAGATGATGGTGATCTTGTTGGTGTCGTGTCGGAATCCCGCACCCTGGTCGCGCAGCGAGTTGAGCACGATGAAGTCGAGGTTCTTGCGTTCGAGCTTGCCCTGTGCATGAGCCACTTCGTCGTCGGTCTCGAGGGCGAAGCCAACAAGGCGTTGGTGGGGCTGCTTCATGCGTCCCAGCTCGGCGGCAATGTCGTGTGTGGGCTTCAGGCGTAGCACGAGGTCGTCCTTCTCGCGTTTTATCTTGGTGTCGGCAGTGGTTTCGGGGGTGAAGTCGGCCACGGCGGCACAGAGGATGGCACTATCGGCCGTCTTGAAGGCCTCCGTAGTGGCGGCATACATCTCGGCGCACGACTCCACATCGATGCGGTGGATGTTCGGGTGCGTGGTCTTGAGTTGTACGGGGCCTGCCACGAGTGTCACCTCGGCACCACGTGAGGCACATTCCTCGGCGAGGGCGAATCCCATCTTGCCCGAAGAGTAGTTGCCGATAAAGCGTACGGGGTCTATCTTCTCATACGTGGGGCCGGCGGTGATGACAATCTTCTTGCCCCCCAGCTCCTCGGCCTGGGCGAAGTAGCGCTCCAAATAGGATACGATATTCTCGGGCTCCTCCATGCGGCCTTTGCCTACGAGGTGGCTGGCCAGCTCGCCCTCGGCAGGTTCTATGATGTGGTTGCCATAGCTGCGCAGGGTGTTGAGGTTAGCCGTGGTAGAGGGGTGGGCAAACATGTCGAGGTCCATGGCCGGAGCAATGAACACGGGAGCTTTCATCGACAGGTAGGTGGTGATGAGCATGTTGTCGGCCACGCCATGGGCCATCTTGCCGATAGATGAGGCGGTGGCGGGAGCGATGAGCATGGCGTCGGCCCACTGGCCCAAGGCCACATGACTGTGCCACGAGCCGTCGCGCTGGGCGAAGAACTCACTGATGACGGGCTTGCTTGTGAGCGCCGACAGTGTGATGGGGGTGATAAATTCCTTGCCGGCAGGGGTGATGACTACCTGCACCTCGGCGCCCTGCTTTATCAAGAGGCGTATGAGCACCGCAGCCTTGTAGGCGGCAATGCTACCGGTGATGCCTAATACGATTTTCTTTCCTTGTAGACTCATAATGCAGACCCCCTCTGCCCTTTGGGCATCTCCCCCCCTCTATGGGGAGTCCCTCCGGAGGCAGGAGGCTTTTTTGGGTGAATCTTTACGATGTAAAGTGGTTCGGGACTCTGTCTTCCTCTCCATAGAGGGAGGGGTGAGGGGGGGCGGATGGGAACATCGCGGGGCTATCTCTCAACTCTCAACCCTAACCCCTCAACTAAATCACCTTGTTCCCAACTTAATCCGTGTCAATACCTGCTTGGTGTTGAGTGTGAAGTCGCCTTGCATGATCCAACTGTAATAGCCGGGGTCGCGGCGCAGCACCTCCACTACGGGCATGCCCTTGTACTTGCCGAAGTTGAACACCTCTACGCCTTTGTCGTCATAGACGATGCGTCCGGCGAAGTCCACGTTGCTGGTATGTGACGAGAACTCCGATAGCCAGGCCACGTCGTTCTGCAGTTCGGGGTAGCGGTCGAGCTGTGCCTGCAGCACCTCATAGGTGGCGCGTGTGTCGGCATCGGCGCTGTGGGCACCTTCGAGCTCCTTGCCGCAGTAGAACTTCATCGCCGCAACGAGGGTGCGCTGCTCCATCTTGTGGAAGATGACCTGCACGTCGATGAGCTTGCGGCGCGTCATGTCGAGGTCCACGTCGGCACGGAGGAACTCCTCGGCCAGAAGGGGCACGTCGAAGCGGTTTGAGTTGAAGCCCGCGATATCGGCTCCTTCAAAGTCGGCTGCTATCTCCCGCGCCACCTGCTTGAAGGTGGGGCAGTCGGCCACGTCGGCGTCATATATGCCGTGCACCTCTGAGGCTTGCTCGGGGATATGCATCTCGGGGTTGATACGCATGGTGCGCGACATCTCGTTGCCGTTGGGGTATACCTTGAGGTACGAGATCTCCACGATGCGGTCGTTGGCTATATTCACTCCGGTAGTCTCGAGATCGAAGAAGATGACCGGATTCTTAAGGTTGAGTTTCATTACTTTCCTATATTATATATATAATTAGGGGGCAAAGGTATCGCTTTTTCTTCTCATTTCAAAATTTATCTATATATGGCGAAGGTCTCTTTTGTTATGTGGATGTGTTTTCTCTTTTCAAAAGTGCTCTGGCTCAGGCACCCTTTCAAGGCGAGAATGATGTGTAGATTATGTTTTTTGTAATATGTACGTTGCAATTTCTGTGGAGTGACGTTTTTTTTCTTTAGTCTGTTTCGTTGGTGAAAATCAGACACTTATTGTTATTGTTAAAAATATTTCAAAAAAAGTTCCGATAATGTTTGGCCGGTAAATTAAAAGTGTCTACCTTTGCATCCGCAATTGAGAGGGACACCCCTTGAGGTTGTGTTAGAGAAAGAGTTCTTTGAAAATATTTTCCATACAGACAAGTAGTACAAGAAGCTATTTCATGATGTCGTCATGAGATAGGGTAAATTGAACGAACCGTCAAGTTAATTTCCTTTTAAGTAGACAAGGATACATCACGAGCAGAGACAATTCTTTAGGACCTGTGAATCGAAGTTTTTTTCCAAGACTCACAATTTTCCTATACGATACGGAAATTTTACAACCTTTCGAGTAGCGAGCGCAGAGCAAGCTTGCTTGCTATGCCGAGTCACGAAGAAAGGTCGTAAAAAATCTGAAGATTTTTTACAATGAAGAGTTTGATCCTGG